>CALDJI010000210.1 GCA_937901805.1 uncultured Clostridia bacterium
GTCAAAGTAAAAATCCCCAAAGTAATGGCAAATCCCTTTGTCAAGGATGCAAAAACTGTTCCAAACAACCTTATCCACTCCCTCCATACTACTCCTGCTGAGGAAGCAGATTTTCTGAAATCCCATACTGTTTTGCAAGCTGTTCCATTGTTCCGTCCTGATACAGCTTTAAGAACTGCTGATTGATAAACTCCGCCAAATCGGAGTTCTTCCGCACCCCTACGCCGTAGAATTCTTCGGTCAGTTGTACAACTTCCGTAAGTGATGTATAATCGGTTCCTTTTCCTATCGCAGAACCTGCCATCAGTAAATCGACAACACAGGCATCCGATGTACCGGCCGCCACTTCCATCAATGCGTCTGTTTGAGCGGAAACCGTGCGGAATGCCAGTCCCCGTTCTTCCAGGGCTTTTTGTCCAGCGGATCCCTCTTCTACTGCAAAAGCGAGTTCCTCCAACGCAAGCTCTTTCTGGCTATATTTCCGCGCATTTTCTTCTGTCAATACAACTACCTGGGCATTTTTGGCATAGGGAACAGTTGTAGAAGCACCCTGCGTAATTTCTTCAGTAATCGTCATCCCATTCCACAGGCAATCCACGCTCTTATTTTCCAGTTCCATGAGCTTATTTCCCCACTCAATTGTGACAAACTGAATAGATACCCCCAAGGCTTCTGCAATTCTTCTTGCCATATCCGCATCAAATCCTACCCATTGCCCGTTTTCATTCCGGTAATCCATAGGAGCAAATTCCGTAATTCCAACTACCAAGGTTCCCTTTTTCTGAATATAGGCAATATCTCCCATTTCTTTCTCTGCACCCTGTTCTATCTGGGACGTTGCAGAAGAAACCCCGCCCTCTCCTAATTGCGGCGAACACCCTGCCAGCAAAACGCAAATAAGAAACCATGCTGTTACAATCCATTTTCTTTTCATAATCCCTCTCTTAATCGATTTAGTATATTAATATATTAGCATACTAAATCGATTAAGTAAAGAAAAATTATTTCTGCATACTTTAAACGTTTCACAAAATACAACAAAATCCCCCTCGATCAGAAAACTCTCACCGAGGGGGATTTTATATGAGTAATGGGAAGGATTTTAATTCTGAACCGTCCCATAGGGCCAATCCACAATTCCCCCAAAATCAAAGACATTTTCATATCCCAGCGCTTCGAGCTGGAGGACGGCTTTTGCGCTGCGGTTCCCGCTTCGGCAGTAGACTAGGATGGTCGCCGTCCGATCCGGAATCTTCTCCGGGGCCTGGTTGACAAGCTCCGCCAAAGGGATTAACACTGCGCCCTCTATATGCTCCTGTGCAAATTCCTCTTCCCGCCGGACATCCAGGACAACGACCTCTTCCTCCCGTTGCATCATTTGGTAAGCCCGCTGCGCCGAAATCTTATGTTCCTGTGCAATCGGCCGGGACTGGACTTCCTCTTCTTCCAGAGAGATTTCCACAGCATCCGCCCCTGCGGGATATGTCTCCTGGATTTCCGGTTTTATGGTTACAAGTACCCTTTGCCCTACAGCTGGTTCAAACGCAAGTGTCAGATCCCGGAAAGAAACCCAAATGCGATCCGCCGAGGAAACCTCCGTAGTATAAACCATCATGCTGGTTTCTCCAACTTCTTCAATTGTCCCGGTAAAAGTAATCGTTTCCTGTTTTGTACAGCTGAAAAACAGGCAGGCGCCTATCACAATCAGGAAACCAAATATGCCCCGTTTCCGTTTACTCATGCTCTTCAATTCCTAAATCTTTGAGAATCTGTGCGGCGTGATCATCCGGTTTTACCTTGGGATATACCCGTTCAATCACCCCATTTTCATCAATGACATAGGTACTGCGCACTGTCCCCATGCTCACTTTTCCATAGAGTTTTTTCTCCTGCCATGCCCCATACGCCTCAATCACCCTGTGTTCCGGGTCGCTGAGCAGATCAAAGGGCAGCGACTGTTTTTCAATAAAGCCGCGGTGTGCCTTCTCGCTGTCTTTACTGACGCCAAGGACTACAATTCCATGTTCTGCAAAAACCTGAAAGCTGTTTCGAAAAGCACAGGCTTCCCTGGTGCATCCAGGCGTATTGTCCCGGGGATAAAAATAAAGCACCACCTTTTTCCCTAAAAAGTCGCTGAGGCTCACCGGTTTTCCATCCTGATTATTCAGGGTAAACTCCGGGGCTTTTTCTCGTTCCTGTAACATTCTGTTCTCCTCCTTATTTGTATCCTTTATCCCTATTATAGGCAAAACAAGCACGAATTCCATGCCTTTTTGTAAATTTCCCGCCCTGGAAAGCCCATCTTCGCGTGACAGGTATCAGAAGACGTCAAGACTCCGGCTTTTTATCCATAGACGGCTCTGCCAAAACAATAAGCAGTTTTAGGAAATCCGTTTGGGAGATCTGCGATCGCTATTCATACTGACGTATGCCCTTATCGCATAAGGCCTCATCCCGGTATACTACGGAATGACACAGCTTACCGGATATTACTTCTATTTGTGCATAAAAAACCGAAGCACAGGTGCTCCGGTTTTTTAATCAAACTATACCTCAATCACTTTTGGAAAGAACACCCGTATAGTGGTGCCTTTCTCAGTCTCGCTTTGCAGTTGCAGTTTTGCATGGTGCTGTTCTGCAATGTGTTTTACAATGGAAAGCCCTAATCCGGTGTCGCCT
>CALDJI010000211.1 GCA_937901805.1 uncultured Clostridia bacterium
AGAAGGGCGCATCAAAATCCATGAAAGCTGTGCAGATACGCTGCGGGAATTCTCCCTCTACCGATGGGAAGACGGTGCAGGAGACCGCGTAAAAAAGGAAAACGACCATGCCATGGACGATATCCGCTATTTTGTCTCCACCGTTCTTACCCCACAACATACAGGAGGCATGTTTGCCGCCGTATCCCGTTTTTCGATATCACCATGAAAGGAGGATTTTGATTGCCCCTGTTTTTTTCCAAAAAACAAAAAAGCCATCCTGCCGCCGGAATCCAGAGCACCCAGCGCGGAATTCCCTGTACATTCCAGGCTCTGGAGAGTTACCAGCCGCTCTGCCCGCAAAAACGCCTGTATGAGCTGATGCGGGAAGCTGTCCCGCTGATTGACGCCTCTCTCTCTAAAATTATCCGTCTGGTAGGCTCTTTTCAAGTCCAATGTGAAAATAAGCAGGCTGAACGGGCGCTTTCCGATTTTTTGGAGCACATCCCGCTCGGAACACACCAGTTTGGAATTGACACATTTCTGGGCAGATTCCTGGATTCCCTGCTGACCTATGGAAGTGCGGTCGGGGAAATCCTGTATACGGCGGACGGAAAATACCCTGCCGCACTGCTCAACCACTCCGTAGACTGTCTGGTATTTTTAAAAAAAGAGAATCCCCTGGACACTGTTATGTGTGCAAATACTGGAAAAGGGTATCTGCCGGTTCCCCATCCGGAACGCATTTTATACTGTTCTTTGGCCGGACCGGACAGCCGCGGTGAGGGGAAATCCCTTTTGAGCGGACTGGAATTTGTCTGCGGGACCCTGTTGAAAATTTATCAGAGCATAGGCTCCAATTTTGAAAGAGTAGGCAACGCAAGGTTTGCTGTAACCTATCATCCGCCTGCAGAGGGATTGGATCCGATCAGTTCCCGATCCATTTCCGAACAGATGGCAAAGGAATGGACGGCCGCCATGCAGGCGACCCGCAACGGTCAAATCCGGGATTTTGTCGCCGTCGGAGATGTGGATATCAAGACCATCGGCGCGGACACCGGATTGCCCGATACCCAAATCCCTGTCCGTCAGATGCTGGAACAGATTGTTGCAAAGCTGGGAATCCCTCCATTCCTGCTCGGGCTCAACTGGTCTACAACGGAGAGGATGTCCACCCAGCAGGCCGACATCCTGACAAGCGAGTTACAGTCCTATCGGAGAATCCTCTCTCCAATTCTTGCCCGGATCTGCCGTGCTTTTTTACAGAGCCGCGGATTTCCGGATGACTGCTCCATTGTATGGGATACCATCAATTTACAGGACGAGGTGGAGCGTGCAAAAGCAAAACTTTATACGGCACAGGCCCGGGAACTCGATCCAGCCGTACAACCCCCGCAAAAGGAGGACAGCAATTTATGACCGTAAACACCCAGAAATCCATTCTGCCAAAGCCCATTGCTGAGAAGGATTTGGAGGAGATCAACCGTTTTACACGTTCTCCGCTGAAGGCGGAAGAGCTCTATACATTCTCCTTAATCCTGTGTGACAATGAAATTGACCGGGATTACGAACGTTTCTCTATCGATGCACTGGAAACCCTGGCCTCCCTTTTTGTAGGGAAAACCGGGATTTTCGATCATGATCCCAAAGCAGGCAATCAGACAGCACGCATTTATCACACGGAGGTTATACAGGATCGTTCCCGGACAACCAGCGCCGGAGAACCATACTGTATGCTGACAGCAGACGCATATATGCTCCGAAACCCCAAACACAGAGAACTGATTGCGGAGATTGAAGCCGGAATCAAAAAGGAAATCAGCATTGGATGCAGCGTGCATTCCGCCGTCTGCTCCATTTGCAAAAAAGACATGCGCCGGGAAGGATGTACCCATCAAAAAGGGAAGTCATACCAGGTAAACGGCAAACAGGAAACCTGCCATGCTATTTTAAGCGATCCCACCGACGCGTATGAATGGTCCTTTGTGGCAATTCCGGCGCAAAAAAACGCCGGGGTCTACAAGCAATACCATTTTTCATCCGAACAGGAGCAGCAGCCGGATCTTGCCTCTACGCTCACAAAATTAAAAGGTGCAGCGGGATCGCTCACATTCACCCAAGAAGAAACCTCCCTTTTGCGCGGACGAATAACCGCATTGGAAAAACTTGCCCAAGCCGGGGAGGAATACCAAAAAAGCTTACAGCGTGAAATCTTGGGACTAAATATCCGGGCTGGAAGCGAGATCCCTGCAAAACTGATCCAGGGAATTTTAAAAAAGCTGGATCTGACAGAGCTTCAGGAACTCAAACAATCCCTGGAAACCAGGATTGCAGCCCATACATCCGGTATTTCCCAGCTGCTTCCGCCCGAACGCAGCACTGGACAAGACAACCATTTTTTTAAATTATAGGAGGCCGCAGAATGAATATCGATTTTTATGCAGTTTCACAAAAACACCTCACCTTTTTGGCTGAGGAAGGCGTTGTCCCAGGAGTATTTGTCAAACTGAGCGCCAATGCAACAGTTGCCCCCTGCGCTGCAGGAGATACTCCCATTGGCATTTGCACTTCCAGCGAGGGGGACTGCGCCAGTATCCAGTTGGAAGGGCACTGCAAAATCACCTACACCCTTCCCGAAGAAGCCCAGGTGACATTGGGATACCAGACCTTTGTATGTTCAGACTCAGCTACCCTCAAACCGGGCGCTGTTGGCAGAGAAGTGCTGGTTCTTTCGCTGAATGCGGAAAACGAGAAAAAAACCGCAGAAATTCTGCTGTAAGGAGGCAAAAATGATGGCATTCTATGATTCTATTAATCTGGAAAAGGGCATGTACCATGTTGCAGGGAAAAATTTCACAGAGGTCCTGGAGGGATTGGACAGTTCAGAAAACTATAAAGGCACCCCATTAGAAGGGCTGGACGCTTATGAACGTCAGCTCAAACGCTTTGATATCCGGGTAAGCGGCCCGAAATCCGATGTAGTAGAAAAATTTTTTTCTACCACGGATTCCGCCGCCTTATTTCCCGAGTATGTCTCCCGCTCTGTCCGCCAGGGTATGGAAGAGGCAAACCTGCTCGACAGTGTGACAGCATGCAGGACAAACATTGAAAGCATGGACTACCGCTCGCTTGCCTGCGACATGGCGGCAGAGCATAAACAGCTTGCCCGGGTAGCTGAGGGGACGGAGATCCCTCAGATTCCCATTTATTTGCAGGAAAACCTGGTCCGTCTGAAAAAACGGGGACGGATGCTGGTTTCCTCTTATGAGGCAGTACGATTCCAGCGCATTGACCTGTTCACGGTTATGCTCAGGCAGATCGGCGCCTATCTCGCCGCCACCCAGCTTGCCGATGCAGTGGATGTTTTGATAAACGGTGATGGCAATGACAACGCTGCGGCGAAAATCTCCCTTTCGGAGGCTGGAATCCCAACCTATACGGAACTGCTGAAACTCTGGGACGCGCTCGATCCCTATGAGCTCAACACTTTGCTGGCCTCCCCCGACATGGTGATGAAGCTGCTGGAACTCAGCGATTTTAAAGACCCCCTGACCGGATTGCATTTCCAGACCACTGGAAAACTCAACACTCCGCTTGGCGCACAGCTGTGCAAAATCCGTTCTATGCCGGAGAAAACGATCCTGGGATTGGATCGCAGATGCGCGCTGGAAATGGTAGTTGCCAATGACTTGACCGTAGATTATGACAAGCTGATTGATCGGCAGCTGGAACGCGCCAGCGTAACCAGCATCTACGGATTTGCAAAAATATTCCAGGGAGCCAGCGTCTGTCTGGCATAATTCAAAAAAGGAGGGATTGGATGATCACCGCACAACAAGTGCTGGAAAAATTTTGTCTGCTGGCAGGGCTCACTCTGGACAGATCCGAACAATGGCTGCCCCTCTGTCAGCTTGGGATAGACGAGTTATCCGGCATAGCTGCCTTTCCGGAAAACCCTTCGGAAGCGGATAAAAATAAACTGCTCTTTGCCTGTGCGGGGTGCGCCCTCCTGCGATATGCACTTTCCGAACAGACAGGGGCAGGCGGAAATTTTAAAACGCCGGAACTTTCCAGAAACAGTTCCGGCTATCCCATCGACGCGGCAAGAGAGCTGCGCCGCGATTTGTTGGAAGCCGCCGCAGAGTGTCTGGGGCTGCATTCCAGCGTACTGAAAAGGACGGTGGGATAATGTCAATTGCCCATGCCGTTCATTCACTGATTGAAAAATACGGAAGTGCAGTTACTGTGAGATCGCGGACAGGCGGCAAACAGGCCCAAATTATGGGAATTCTTCAAAACGATACCGAAAAAAACCTGCGCCACTCCTTTTCCTATACCCTGCGAGGGAGCTCTTCCGGGAGGCTGCATGTTTTCATCGGCACCCCGGAAATCCCCTTTGAGCTGGATGACGGCGCACAAATACAAAAACAAGATAAATTCTACCAACTCCTTGCACACCGCTATTTTTATGAAAAGGAAACCCCTGTCTATCTCTATGCGTTGCTGGAAGAAGAGGTGAAAGAAGACGAACTCCTTTGAAAAATTATCCAAACAGATACAGGCAGTTTTACAAAAAAGCCCTTTCCTGAAGGAAATCCGAATAAATTCTGCTTTTCCTCCACAGAAACGACCATTCCCCCTACGCGCCCCCTGCATCTGTCTTTCCATTCAGGAAATCACTGTTGAACAGGGCGGGCTTGGAGGCATAATTTCGGGTTCAAAGAGCGGCGCCGCTTTTGGACAGCGGTGCCTGCTCGATTTTTCTCTGGATATCCTATGCCCGCTGTCTGCCGGTGCAGACAGCTGCCAGGAAATTTTCTCCAAACTCTGTCAGGCTGTTTTTGTCGAGGGGATTCCCCCGCTCAAGGCTATCCGGCTGGAGGCATCCTCTCCCAGATACAGCAGGGAAAACGACTGCTTTATGCAAAAATCCATCCTGCGCACCACAGTCCTGATGACAACGGAAGAAGAAGGGCTTACAATTACTGATTTTACCGTTAGGAGGGCATAGCTTATGTCCATTTCCATTTCAACCAAGCGTCCCGGCGTATTTTCCGATTATACGGTCTCTTCCATCTACCGGGGCAATTCTTCCCGCGCAGTAGCCCTTGTCTGCAAAACAGAGCGGCAACCGGACAACATAGTCCGCATCCGGAGTTCTGAGGAGGCGCGGCGCCTTTTCCCCGGAGAAACCCTCCTATGCGGATGCTGTGAAATCCTGTTTGCAAACGGGGTTGGGACAGTATACCTATCCTCTGTCTCTTCGGAGGCTTCTGATTACACCCAAGCCTATGGAGAAGGGTTTGCCCGGCTGGAAGAATATCAGGATATTTCCTGCGTAGTATGCGACTGTACGGACACGCCGATCCTTGCCAAACTCAAGTCCCATGTGGAGGTATGCAGCGCTGCAAGGCGCGAGCGCCTTGGATTTGCCGGACTGGATGACCTGGAGAATATGCAGGACACTGCACAAGCCCTTAACAGTGAGCGCATCTGTCTATGCGCGCCCGCATCCCTTATTGCGGAGACGGGAAAGGCGCTGGGCGTCTATACTGCATGCGGATTTGCCGCGCTCTGCGCTTCGGCGCAGGACCCGGCCGCCAGTTTCCACGGCGCACCGATTTCAGGGATCACTGGGCTGGGACAAAAGCTTTCGGAGAAGCAGATCGATCAGTGCATTGAATCCGGAGTAACTCCCTTTGAGATGGTACTGGGAGAATGTGAGCTTATCCGCGCGGTTACCACACGCACTCAAACGGAAGGGACGCCGGATTTATCCTTCCAAAGTATCAACACGATCCTGGTGATCGACAACTGTCTTTCCACTATCCGAAACGCGCTCAAACTGCGTCTGCGGGGACTGAAAAACAACGCCATCACCCGACAATCCATTCAGTCCCAAGTCGCGGTAGAATTGCAGAAAAAACTGGACGCGGGGATCATTGAATCTTATGGACCGCCAAATGTTTATGCTTCTTCTGACGATCCGGCAATTTGTGTCGTAGAGCTTACCTTTGCTGTCTGTCACAGTATCAACCAGATCCATATCTCCGCACATATCACCCTGTAAAGGAGGGGAAACCATTGGCTTTTATCAGTTTTCCAACCAGCAAGGACATCTACCTGGAAGCCGACGGCAAACGGATCGCCGCAGTGGAATCTTACCGTGCAAAGACCACGAGGGAAAGCCGCTATATCGAGGCGTTCGGAGAAACCGAACCGGTAGGGACGGTCGGCGGCCGGGCAAGACATATACTGGAACTCTCCCGGGTATCCGCCTGCGGGGAAACCCTGGATTTTTATAAACTGAGTAATTTTAACCTTGTAATTGTACGGCCGGACAAACGAATCATTTATTCCGGTTGTGAATGGTCGGACATTACGGAGCAGGCAAACCTCAACGACACGATTCTGGAGCATGTGACCATTGCCGCCGCCAAAAGGATGGAAATGTCATGAACAAATTTTTGATACTTCCCAGAGGACTGTTCCGGATTACAGCCCCTTCTCTATATGAACTGATCCTATGCCGCAGAATGCGGGAAGAGCTCGCCCCGGTTTTTACTGCACAGGGGGAACCGCCCGGCCGGGCAAAAGAACTTGCCGGAGCGGCCTGTTTCTGCTTTTTCAGCCTGAAACCCCTGATCGCGCGCCGTTTCCGCTCCCCGGAACAGATCTGCCACTCGCTCACACTTGAGCAGTTAGAGAAAATCTCCAAATTGTTTCCCAGTGGATATGAGGAAGACAGGACAGAAACCGGGTTCAACCCGAGTTTTGCAGAGGAGGTGTCCCAGCATGGACATTCTTGATCTGGTTCTTGTACGGATGGAAGCCTCGGCCCGCAGACTTGATCTGATCCTGGGAGAAACCGCCTATCCCCCGTCGCACAGCCGGGGCGTCCCAGCAGCCGGGGCATCCGTATTTCGACAGGATTCCCAGGGAACAGCAATTCCGACCAGAGAGGGACGTCCTGCTTCGGAAAAGAACACGGGTAAAACGCGGGAAAGCCCGGGATCCGTTCTTCCAGCCGCCATGCCGGAGGAATCCTCTGAACATACCCGCTGGGAAAACCGCCTGTATCCGCCTGCACCGGAAAGCTACCGGGAATTCAGCGAACAAATGCTGGAGGATATGCGCCGGCGCTCCACACTACCCCTGGATGAGGTGAGGACGGTGATATTATGAGCATTTCCATTCTCAGGTACAAGACTTACAGCCTGCGGTACAATCCCCAGTCCTTCTCTGTCACCATCTCCCGATCCTTGTTCCGGCGCACAGCGCCGGGACTGGGGGAAATTATTGGAGAAAACGGCATACTGGCCCGTACGATCCGCGGAGAGGGCGAGTTTTTTGGACAGGATGCATTTGCACAATACCTTCAGCTGCAACAGATATTTTCCGATCCTGGGGAAGGTATGCTTCATCTTCCGGGATTAAGCCCTTTCCCCGCCCTTTTCACGGAGCTGTCCCTAACTGGGAAGGCTGGGACTCAGAGTCTGTCCTATTCCTTTGCATTCTGTGAAAAACCCCAGTTCCAAACCCAGAAGGAGGCGGTTTCCCCTCCGGAATACCACATTGCCAGTGCAGGAGAAACCCTGTGGGACATTGCCGCACAGTATTCCCTGAGTATCGAGGAACTGATTTCGCTTGGAGCCGGACAGACGCCATTACAGGGAGGAGAACGGGTGAGGCTGCAATGAGTTTATCTGTAACGCTATATGACGAATCCGGAGTGAAAATATCTCCCCGCGCTCCGATCTCCTTTTCTCTTATTCACAGCATGGACACCCCTGTGGACAGCCTGAAAGCAGTTTTTTTAGAAGAACCGTGCTTTTCCAGGGAAATGGCCGCGGTGGAAATCCATTCTACAGAGCGAACACTCTTTTCCGGACTGATTGATGAACAGGAACTCCAGATTTCTTCCAGCGGCAAATGGGTAACTCTTACCGGGCGCAGCAGAGCGGCTCTGCTCTGTGACAATGAGGCCCTGCCTGGACAATACCTGGAAACCAAACTTGACAGTATCTTTGAAAGGCATGTAAAACCATACGGGTTTTCCTTCATACAGACGGAAGAACAGCTTCCGCTTCCCAGTTTTCTGGTAGCAAAAGGCGAAAGCGAACTGGACGTCCTAATCCGTTTTTGTCTGCTAAGCGGGTACCCCGCTCCCCGCTTTACCGCCGACAACCGGATGGTTGTCTCCCGCAGGAACGCGGGCCGTACCTTCTATGTCTCCAACACCGCACAGGGGGCCATCCCCTTCCTGTCCATATTTAGAAAGCTGGCCCGCCACACCTGCATATCGGAGATCTTCTTAAAAAACCAGGACGGAATATACAGTACGGCAGTGGAAAATCCATATGCCCTGCTCCATGGAATCCGGCGCAGGCGGTATCTCTCCCCGGCGAATGAATGGGCGGTGCGCGGCGATCTGGACGCTAAACGCCGGATTGCCGCTTCGATGTACAACCGGCTTGCCGTCGAAACACAGCTTCCCGGACTGCATGCGGCAGAGCTTGGAGACAATGTATTTTTAGACGATGGAACAACGGCCGATCTTTATTCCATTACAGGAATCAAATGGCAGAGAAAGGAACAGGGAGACAGCACACTGCTGATTTTGAGCAGTCCGGAACTCTGGACAGAAAACGGAGGAATATACGATGTGGCTCAATGAACTGAACAGATACCGGACGTCTGCCCCCGCCCAAGCCGGAGTAGTATCGCTCTCTGAAAACGGGCAGATAGGCGTAACCGGATGCATGGAAAACCGGACGGCTCCGCTATTTGCACCATACGGGTTCTTTGCTGTACCCAGCGAAGGGGAAACCGCATTGCTTGTGGAAATGGACGGAGGGTACTGCATTGCGGGATTCCTCTCCCACAGCAAAAACCTGGCTCCCGGCGAGCTGGAACTACGCGTCCCATCCGGCGCATATTTCAGGCTATGTGCGGATGGGACACTCCAGCTAAACGGATACCGGATTGCCAATACATCAAACAGACAGGAGGGATTCCCATCGACACACAATTAAACGGAAAAGATATGGCGAAAGATTCCCGAGGCATACCCTATTCCATTCATGGAACGGAGGAACTCCTGCAGCAAATTCTCATCCGCCTGACCGTCCGCAAAGGTAAATTCCTGCCGGATCCGGAGCTTGGCAGCAGGCTTTTCCTGCTATCAGGCGCTTCCCCTGCCAGGGCAAACAGCCTGGCGGAAGAATATGTCCGGGAAGCCCTGGCAGATATGAGGGACATCCAAATTGAGCAGGTAGAAGCGGTATTTTCCGCCAGAGAAGATCGGTTTCATCTGACTGTTTGGATTTCCTATTTGGGAGAAACCATGGAGGTGAGGGCATCCCTATGAAAACCTATGAACAATTGCTTGCTATTATGGAAAAAACCTATACTTCCTTGACCGGATTCTCCCCAAACAGTGCTTCTGATATAGGTATCCGACTGAAGGTTCTTGCCACCGTATGCGCAGAATTTTACCAAGAACTGGCGCGTTTGCAAAGAGAGCTGTTTGCACAGACAGCTACTGGAACTTATCTGGATATGCATGCTCAGACCAGGGGCCTTTCCCGCAAACAGGCCATTCCCTCCACAGGGGTACTGCGCTTTTCCAGAGACACAGCGGCGCTGTCGGATATTGTGATTCCGCAGAACACCCTCTGTGCATGTACGGGAGGAAGTCCGCTGAGATTTCTCACTACTCAGCAGGCTGTTCTGAAAAAAGGGGAACTGTCGGTTGATATCCCCGCATGTGCTCAAACCGGCGGAGAGGAAACCAATACTGCTGCAAATACCGTAAATATTCTGATCACTCCGCCCCAGGGGATCAGCCGTGTAACCAATCCTTTTCCCTTTCGGGGAGGGGCGCTGGCCGAGACGGATACTCAGCTGCGCAAACGCCTGATGGATTCTTACCGTTTTATTTCCAACGGAACCAATGCGGCATTTTACAATAATCTTGCCCTGCAAACGGATGCTGTCAGCAGTACGCATGTCATCCCACGTGCCAGAGGGCGCGGCACGGTAGACGTTGTCATTGCGGAAGAAAACGGAACTGCTTCTCCAGAACTTATCAGCCGGCTGCAAGCAGAGATAGAAGAAAAGCGGGAAATCAATGTCGACGTACAGGTGCAATCCGCCGAAATCCTGCCGGTCACCCTCTCTCTTCAGTTTCAATGCCATCCAGGATACGATCCGGCAGAAACGGCACAGGCTTGCACGGATACTATTGGCGGGGTTCTGAACCGCTATGAAATTGCAAGTCCGCTATACCTGTGCGATCTCTATGCCATGCTGCATGGAATGCCCCAGCTACAGAGTTATACGTTTCCCGGTTTTACCGATATTGTACCGGAGGACACCAAGATCCTCCGTCTTCAAAAAATCAACGCTGTTTGCGGGGAAGAAACTTTTTCCTGTACCTACAGCAAGGAGGGAAGCTGATGCGCCCCTGTATGGACAGTTTACAAAAGCTCATGCGCTCCACCGGACTGTATTCCTTAAAAGAGGGAGATCTGACGGAGGCAGAGCTGCTCAGTTACGCCGCCGTTTTGGAAGAAATCGAGCGTCTGCTCGCTGATACCGCACAGGAAGCCATCCCGCTCACAGCAGAGGACAGCGGACTACTTGCTTATGAGGAGCTGCTCGGGCAGGACCGGAGCGGATTGCCGGTGGACAGGCGAAGGGACATGATTATCTACGCGCTTTCCATGCAGCCAAAGGATTTTGACAGACAGGGAATTGTGCGGGCACTGCGTTCCCTTGGCATTGAAACGGAAATTACAGAACAGACAGCTGAAGAACGGATTACTGTGAAAATTACAGAATTTTCCGGAAACATCCATGACTATGACAAACTACGGGAGGATGCGCGCGGAATTTTACCCGCTCATCTGGAGACTGTTTTTGAAATGAGTTCCTTTACCTGGGAGGAATTTGACACAAAAGATCTGACCTGGGAGGAATTTGAGTCCAATTCCTTTTCCTGGGACGAATTTGAAATCAACGGCTCACAGCTGAAAAAATAGTAAAAGGAGGTTTCCTATGCCCAGTACCAACAAGACAGAACATTACCATCTCAACTCCTGGATTGGTTCTGACAAACCGCAAAGGGAGGACTTTAACGCAGATAACCAACTGCTCGATTCGGCGCTTCATACGATACAAACGCTTGCACAGACAGGAGTTTCCACAGCTTCTTCTGCGGCAGGCGCTCTTTCTGAACATGCAGAGGACAAAAATGCCCATCTGAGTGAGCAGCAATGTGAAAAAATATCCAAGAGCCTGAAGGTGACCCTTGGGAGCTACACTGGAAATGGCTCACGGGAACGGCTCGTGCCGCTTTCTTCCCATGCGCGCTTTGTCCTGATTTTTCCTCTGACGGAATCCCCGGTCTTTCTTTCCAGTGCAGCGGGTACTGTCATACGATTTGGCATCTGCTCCGATCTGGGATGTTCGTACGGGCTTTCCTATGAGGAAGAGGGTTTTACCGTGCATCAAAATGCAACGGCAAACCCCACCGCCAAAAATCCCGGGTTCAATGATTCCGGTATTTCCTACCTGTACCTTGCCTTCTTCGAGTAAATGGAGAAAAAACGTCCTACGGAATACTCCGCAGGACGTTTTTCAGCTGTTTTTATGGTTCATTTTTTCACGGACAAATTTCCGTTTAAGGGCGGTCCAATCAAACGGGATAAGCGGATAGAGATAGCTCCTTCCGGAAATATCCCGATTACACAAGATCGCAATCAATTCCAATGCCAAGCCGATCCCAAATCCCCAATATCCAAAGAAATGGGTGAGGACAAGCAGTAAAACCCGCCCAAATTTAAATGCATAGCCGAGTTCAAAATCCGGCTGGGTAAAAATTGCAGTCGCTGTAAAAGCGGAAAACAAAATGGTATCCGGAATAAAAATCCCTGCCCTTACCGCAAATTCCCCCAAAAGGAGCGCCCCAACAATACTCAGGGAACTGCTGAGGATATCCGGCGTATTGACTGACGCCAGCCGCAGACCGTCGACTGCCAGTTCCAACAGGAGAAGCTGTGCAATGACAGGCAGACCGTTCGGCTCCTCAATCTGCAAAAAGGACATCCATGAGGGGAAATCCCCCGGATGCTGAAGATACAGCAGCCAAAGCGGAGTAACCACCAGCGTAGACAGAAAAATAACCAGTCGGACAAGGCGCATATAGGTTCCGGTAACAGGGGGAAAATAGAAATCATCCGCTTCCTCGAAGAAATCAAAGAAGGAGGTGGGCAGAATCATAACAGATGGGGTATTGTCAATCAAGACCAGCAGCTTGCCCTCCTGCACACAGGCGGCGGCCACGTCCGGACGTTCTGTATAACGCACCTTTGGGAGCGGATTGAACCATTTGGTATCCACCAGAACCTCCGCCAAGCTCTGCATAGTCATGGTCAGAGAATTGATCCGCAGGTTCTGGAGTTTCTCTCGAATTTTCCGAAGCAGGCGTTTGTCCACCTGGTTGTCCAGATAGCACAAAACCACATCCGTCTGCGAGCGCCTGCCGACTTTGGTGATCTCCATAGTCAGGTGAGGATCCCGCAGGCGCCTGCGGATCAGCGCTGTATTGAAGACCACCGTCTCAACAAATCCTTCGTGGGAACCTCGAAGCACCTTATCCTTATCCGGTTCCTGAATGCTGCGCTGGGGATAAGTCCTGGAATCCACCAGAATACACTGCCGGAACCCTTCGACAAACATCCCCGTATTCCCGGACAGGATATCAGTCAAAATCTCGTCTGGCTCCTCTTTTGCCGTCACCTCGACATAGGGGACAAAACGCTTGATAAACTCCTGTACTCCGGCGATATCCCCCATTTCCCGCGGCGTGATTTTCATCATGAAATCCATCATCTTAGCAAAGACCTCATCCTTGATAAAACCATCCACGAACAAAATTGTAGTCTCTTTTCCGCCAATCAGAAATTCCTTTGTAACCAGATCAAAACTTTTATTTGCTTGCCACTTTTCCAGCACCTGACTGAACAAGGCCCATTCCCTCCCATCGTTTTTGATAGTATTGTTGGAAACGGACCAGAGTATGCACATATCCCAGCATATGTTTCAAAAAAAGCCCCCCTGATAAAACAGAGGGCCTTTTTATCCGGTTTATTTCACTTTTTTTGCTGTATACCGTTTGAGCGCGTCTTCATTAAGGGTAATATTCATTTCACCGACAACGCCGTCCAACTTTTGCTCGTAGTCCTCCGCTTTCATATTTTGTAAAAGGGACATTCTCCGGGAGGTAAAATCCTCTTCCTTTGCAAGGATATCATATTTTGCGAGGACATAATATTTGCTCGTCCCCTCCACTACTTCGATATCCCCGGCGGACATGGCGTTCATTCGCTCTGCGAACTGCTCTCCAAAAGACGATCCGCCCTCTTTTGACAGCACCGTCGCATAGATATCTTCCTTTACTTCAGAGGGATCGGTGGTTTCAATCTCTTCTCCTTCCGCCGCACTGGCCTTTCTCTGCTCATTGGAAAATTCCTGAATCAGCTTATCCATGCTCTCTCCATTTTTTGCACGGGCAAGATATCCCTCCGCCTTTGTTTTTGCTTCTTCCTTTACAGCGGTCAGTTCATCGCCTGTCTTGGAGGTATCCCAGGAAACACCGAGATATTTTACCTTGACATAATGATCGGAAAAATAAGCCTTTAAATCCGCATCGGACACCGCTTCCGGACCGCCTTCATCATAGTAATGCAGAAATACCTGCTGTTTTTTGGCAAGATTCTGAACCACATAAGTTAGGGAGTCTTTGGAAATCCCGTTTTTCTCATACCACTCGCTGTAATTGTTCCATTCTGTATTGACCTGAGCTGTCACCGCTTCCTGTGCGTCCGCTTTCAGAGTAAGCCCCAGATCTTCAAATTCCTTTTCCACTGCAAGATAGCGCTTCATTTCCTGCTGGGCAGTCTGCTCAATCCAAATAGCCGCGTTCTGCCCGTCAATATCCTGTTTAAGCACATCCTTGCTACTGTCCTCCACCTTAGAGTAGGCAGACTGAGTGGCAGTAACAAGCTGATACAGATATACGCCTGCCGGGACTTTTTCATCATGAAAAGTCGCAATATAGGAAGTATCTCCGCCACAGGAGACAAGGGAAAGCGCCATAACAAACGCAAAGACAAGAGATACTATCCTGGAACTATTTTTCATCCTGATTTCCTCCGATTCTTTTGAGTTGCCAATAAATCTTTTTGATTATACACACATTTCCCACGAATGTCCAGAAACCCCGGAAAATGTTTACATTTTTTCAATTTTCCTGCTCCGGCTGACCGGCTGTATGCTGCATCGTGGTCAGTGCGGTACGCAGAATTTCCAGGGTATCGTCTCCTTTTTTCAGCTTGACAGAGAGATACGGTTTTGCGCCTGCATTCACCATGACGCGGGGTTTGAGTTCCTGGACAAGCGCGCCGATCGCATTCATATCCAGCGTGCGCGGATACAAAATCAGGACGTCGCCCCGCTCGCTGATTTCATAGATAGACAGGGACGAGGCGATATTGCGCAGCAGCGCCACGTCGATCAGCCCCTTAACCGACTGGGGCGGCTCCCCAAAGCGGTCAATCAGCTCGTCAAAGACATCCAGCGAATCCTCCTGCGTTTTAACCGAGGCAATTTTCCGGTACACGTCAATCCGCTGGCTCAAATCGCTGATATAGCTTTCCGGAATATGTGCGCCGATCCGGATATCGACCAGGCATTCATCCTCCTGTTTGAGCACCTTTTCCCCTTTTCGTTCACTGATAGCCTCTGAGAGCAGGCGCAGGTACATATCATATCCGACGGATTCCATATGCCCATGCTGCTGGGCGCCGAGAATATTCCCCGCGCCCCGGATTTCCAGATCCCGCATGGCGATGCGGAATCCGGAGCCAAATTTGGTAAATTCCCGGATAGCGGACAGCCGCTTGGTGGCGACGTCTGTCAGGGATTTTCCCGGGCGGAACGTCAGGTAGGCAAAGGCCCTCCGGTTGGAGCGCCCCACACGCCCACGCAGCTGATAGAGCTGGGAAAGCCCCATATTGTCCGCGTCCTCAATAATCAGGGTATTACAGTTCGGGACGTCCACACCCGTTTCAATAATTGTGGTGCAGACCAGCACATCGATTTCATGCTCCATCAGCCTCCGCCAAACCTCGGACATCTGCTCTTCTCCCATTTTCCCATGGGCAGTGACAATCCGGGCGTCAGGTACGGCTTCCGCAATCCGGGCGGCGCACTGGTCAATGGTTTCAATCCGGTTATGCAGATAGTAAACCTGCCCGCCTCGGCGCAGTTCCCGCTTAATTGCCTCGCCGATAAGACCCATATCCTGCTCAATGACATAGGTCTGCACCGGGTGTCGGTCGCTCGGTGCCTCCTCGATGACAGACATATCTCGGATACCGGACATCGCCATGTTCAAGGTGCGCGGGATCGGCGTTGCAGACAATGTCAGCACGTCAATCCCTTTGAACAGCTCTTTAAACCGTTCCTTATGGGCAACGCCGAAACGCTGCTCTTCATCGATAATAGCAAGCCCCAGATCTTTGAACTGGACGTCCTTTTGAATCAGGCGGTGCGTGCCGACTACAATATCCACTTCCCCGCGGCGTAATTTGCGCACAATGGCTTCCTGCTGCTGTTTGGTGCGAAAACGCGAGAGCAGCTCGATATTAATAGGAAAGCCCTCAAAGCGGCGCAGCATGGTCTGGTAATGCTGGAATGCCAGAATTGTCGTTGGGACAAGAATCGCCACCTGTTTAGAATCCATCACGCATTTAAAGGCCGCTCTCAGCGCCACCTCGGTTTTTCCAAAGCCTACATCCCCGCACAGGAGTCTGTCCATCGGGTGGGGACGTTCCATATCCGCCTTGATTTCCTCGATACAGCGCAGCTGGTCGTCCGTCTCCTCATAGGGGAACCGTTCTTCAAAGTCCCGCTGCCAGTCCGTATCCTCTCCGAAGGCATATCCTTTGGCCTGGGCGCGTTCGGCATAGAGTTTGATAAGCTA
>CALDJI010000212.1 GCA_937901805.1 uncultured Clostridia bacterium
GATTTGAACCCACGGCCTCTACCACCCCAAGGTAGCGCGCTACCAATCTGCGCCACACCCGGAAAACAGTACCATTCTATCATACTGCTAATAAAAAATCAAGAGGAATTCTTGTTGAATTCTTTTTTAAAGACCTGGACAATGCTGTTGTTCAGATCTTTAAAAAATCATTTTGGCTGATTGTTAGGGCGCACCATATAAGTTTTGTGGAAATCATCAGCCGGAATGGGTTTCCTGTAATAATAACCTTGTTCGTAGTCACTCCCCATAGTTTTGATCAGTTGTTCATTTTCTGCGGTCTCCACACCTTCAACTACTGTAGAAATATGGAGTTTTCTGGCCATATGAATTACCTGTTCCATAACTAATTCTGCGCGTTCATAATTTTGTCCAGAGATATCCTGTAAAAAGCCCCGATCTAGTTTTAGTTCATCAA
Organism: uncultured Clostridia bacterium; assembly: GCA_937901805.1. GTDB lineage: Bacteria > Bacillota > Clostridia > Oscillospirales > Ruminococcaceae > Pseudoruminococcus_B. Next base: position 437 of record CALDJI010000212.1, read on the forward strand.
TCTTCAGTTTACCCAGTGTATTTAAGGATGGAAAACCGCTCCCAAAATCATCCATAGAAATACGGAATCCCTTTTGGTGTAATTGTTCTATCTTTTCATTAATTTTGTCAACGTCTTGTAATGCCAAACCTTCCAGGATTTCTATGATAATCAAATTAGGAGAAGCTCCGTGTTCATCTGTTTTGCCTCATATCCTTGTAGTTTCGGGCATTTTGTTGTAAATTGCCCTTTTTATAGTATCATAAAAACTTTTAAATTTCGATTTTGATTTCAAAAAATTCCGGTTAACCGTCATAAACTACTAAATAAATACTATTGTGATTTTTCTTTGCCCATATTATACTTTAATTAATAATCGCTCTTTTACAACGTATCTTAATTTGTGCGATAAGGAGGAATCAAAATGTTGAAAAAAGTTATTGTTTCCTGTTTTCTTTTATTTATGGTATTATGCTTGATCAGTTGTGGAAACGGCGGGGTTCTCTCTCCAACAGAATCGCATTCCGGAAATTCCCAAGCATCTTCTCAAGATAATTCTTCTGTGCAGAGTACCTCTGAACAGCCGACATCTGTGCCGGATAGTTTCGGGTCACAGGTGTCCGGGGATTTGACGGGAGAGGACGCGTTGGAGCTGGCCATTGCCCATGCCAAAGTAGAACCGTCTGCTGTGAAAAGAACAAAAATTGAAAACGATATGGAACGGGGAGTCCCAGTCTATGAAATCAGCTTTGAAGTGGATTTCGGCGAGTATGATTATAAATTGACGGTCGCGGATGGAACCATACTTGATATCGATTATGAAGCAAATAAGTACGTTGTCCGGCAGTCTCCTTCCAATCCAGTGACTATGGATGGCGCAAAGGAAATTGCTGTTTCCAAAGTACCCGGCGTCCCAGTAAGGGATATCCGTGTTTGGGAGGAGTATGATGACGGTTCCCTTTCTTTTGAAGGGGAATTCTATTTCGAAAATATTAAACATGAATTTGAAATCGATTCTTCTACGGGGAAAATCCTGAAATGGGATGCGGCTTTTCCATATTAACCGGAAAAGAAAAGCGGGAGAACTTTGAAGTTCTCCCGCTTTTTAAACGGAGGAAAAAATTTTTTACCATTCCATTTCTCTATGCTTCATGATAGAATGTAAAAAAACATTAGGGGATATGAAAAATGATTAAGCTCGAACGTGCAAGCGTTATGAATTTTGAAAATGCAATCCGCGGGGCTAGGAACCCTATGAACAGCTGGGCAAAAAGCGACAGCTACTATGATGAGAAGGGGAATTACACCCTTGGAGAAAACGATCTTTCTCTGGCAGTGCGGCTATGTAAATCTGGAAGTGACCACAGGAAATTTATTCGGCAGATTTTTGTCTCTGTGGATATTACTGCTCCGTTGTACTGGTGGAAAGAATATGATACCTATAAAATCGCAACGGTTGCAAATTCCACTAGTACTATGCATAAAATTCACAGTAAGCCATTTACTATGGAGGATTTTTCCTGTGAAAAAATGTCTGAAAAAACAAAACAGGTTATGAAACAGCTGATAGAATATCTGGAAGAACTGAGACAACACTTTGTCCAGACAAAGGAAAAAGCGGATTGGAATGATATGATTCAGCTTCTTCCTTCCAGTTATAATCAGATGAGAACTTGTACATTCAATTACGAGACGCTTATTAATATTTATTATGCGAGGAGAAACCATAAATTGGAAGAATGGCACCATTTCTGCGACTGGATTCAAACCTTGCCCTATGCAAAGGAATTGATCACGACCATTAAAGATTGAAAATAAAGAGAGGGTATTATGCTGAAATCTGGGGATATGGTTGCTCTGGTATGCTGTTCCAATGGACAGCCGCTTGAGAAAAGGCATGAAAACGAGCAGCTGAAAAAAGTTCTGGCGTCTTTTGGACTGCAAATATGGGAAAGCCCTTACCTGTATGCGGGAGATACCTTATTCCCGGCGGATGCCGCAACCAGAGCAGCTGTTCTAATGGAATGTTATCAAAACCCGGATATCCATGCAATTTTTGATATTTCCGGAGGGGATATTGCCAATGAAATCTTGGATTTTCTTGATTTTTCTGTCATTCAGGAACATTCAAAACCCCTTTTTGGGTACAGTGATTTGACCTGTCTGCTCCATGCAGTATATGCGGCAACGAAACAGCAGGTGTTTTTGTACCAGGTAAAAAACCTGGTATATCAGGATACAGAGGGACAGAAGGCACGGTTTTACAGTACTTTATTTGAAGGAAAAAAGGATTTATTTACCGCTAAGTATCGTTTTCTTCAGGGAACGGAGATGGCTGGAAGTTTGATTGGCGGAAATGCCCGCTGTCTGTTAAAATTGGCGGGGACTCCGTTTTGGCCGGACTTTTATGGGAAAATTCTTTTTTTAGAAGCATTGGGCGGAGGGGCAGCTCAGATTACAGACTATCTGTCTCATTATCGGCAAATGGGAGTTTTTGAACAGGTACGGGGGATTTTGCTGGGGACATTCACACAATTGGAACAATCGGAAGAGCATCCCGGGATAGAGGAGCTTCTTTTCCGATTTATCGGAAAATCCATTCCGGTGGCCAAAACTCAGCAGATTGGCCATGGTCCGGATTCCCGGTGTCTCCCTGTCGGCGGCAATATTTCCCTGCATGCTTCCGGCAAGGGAGATGTATGTATCTGAGAGAAAAAACAATATCAAAAAGAAAAAGCGGACTGATTATTTCAGTCCGCTTTTGGTATTCAATTCAAAAAAGTCGATTTATTTAACAACACAGACATTGACTGCTCTGAGTTTGCTGCTGTCTTTCGGATCGGTTTCGGTCTCAAAAGTGACTTTCTGGCCTTCTTCCAGAGTACGGAAACCATCCGCCTGGATTGCAGAGAAGTGTACAAAAACATCCTCGCCGCCATTGTCGTTGGAAATAAATCCATATCCTTTTTCTGCATTGAACCATTTTACAGTACCGTTGTTCATTGTGGTACCTCCCTAAAAATTATTATATTCCCTGACAAAGAAAAAACCTCACTGCTCATAAACCATTCCAAGAAAGCAATGACTTACAAAACTGTGAGATCAATACATGCATCCAGAATACTTTTTCAGTATATCTCATAGATTAAAAAAAGTCAAGAGGGATTTTAGAAATTTTCACCTTCTTTCAGTAAGGCCGCTCCCACACGACACAAAGCAAATATGGTATAATAGCTGTAAAACTGGAGCAAATCCGCATCTTATTTGGGGTACAAGCGGTTTTTAACAGTAGAACTTGGGAAATACACCGAAAAACAGATCCATATGCCTTGTAAAATTTGGGTTCAGGGAGGAATACTCATCATGGAACAGAAAGTCATGAAAGCCCTGGTTTACCGGGGAAATACAGTGCCGAATTTGATCGAACGTCCAATCCCGAAACTTTTAGAGGATACGGACGCGCTTGTACGTGTGACGCTCTCGACGATTTGTACCAGTGATTTGCACATCCTGCGGGGAGCCGTTCCGCGCGCAAAACCGGAAACCATTTTGGGCCATGAATTTGTAGGCGAAATCGTGGAGACCGGTTCTGCGGTCAGACATTTGTATCCCGGAATGCGAGTTGCTGCAAATTGTATCACTTTTTGCGGGGAATGCTATTTCTGCAAAAATGGATTTATCAATAATTGTGAAAAAGGCGGATGGGAACTCGGCTGCCGTATTGATGGATGTCAGGCAGAATACGTAAGGGTTCCTTATGCGGATATGGGGCTAACCCCCATTCCGGATGGAGTAACAGATGAAAATGCCCTGTTTGTCGGCGATATTCTCTCCAGCGGGTATTTCGGTGCAGAATTATGCGAATTAAAACCCGGAGATACGGCCGCTGTGATCGGCTGCGGCCCAGTTGGCCTGTGCGCTATGCAGTGTGCCCGCTTGTTCGGTGCAGCGAAAATCCTTGCATTTGATGTGGATCAGAGCCGTTTGGAGCGGGCGCTTTCTCTTGGTCTTGCAGAGGACGGTTGTAATCCCAGTTTACAGGATGTGCAGGAGTTTGTCTGTGGACATACGGGCGGACGGGGAGTGGACGGCGTTATAGAGGCAGCCGGATCGCCGCAAAGTTTTACAATGTCCTGGCAAATTGCACGCCCCAATGCTGTGGTTGCTCTGGTAGCCATGTATGAGCAGCCTCAGGTGTTGCCGTTGCCGTCTATGTATGGAAAAAATTTGATTTTCAAGACGGGCGGCGTAGACGCGGTTCACTGCGAAACGCTTTTGCGCCTGATACAAGCGGGAAAACTGAATACAGATTTCTTAATCACCCACAGGGCGCCGCTGAATGAAATTATACAGGGGTATCGTGTTTTTGAAAACCGGTTGGATGGCTGTATCAAATGGGCAGTCACTCCCTATGAATATGGGAAGGAAGATGCGGATGGCAAATCTGTTTGACTATCTTGTCTGGCGCGGAGATTTGAATTTTTCACAAGCACCCTTAAATGCCGTTGACAGCCTGATTTTTTGCCGGATGTCCTATCTCCCTTTGGAAGGGCTGGTACCTTCTCCCGGCAGAGGAGAACCGGTTTTGCTTGGAGAGGTGGCAGAGCAGTTCCGCAAGAGGGGTTACGAGACTACCCGTACACTGTTGATGCCAAAAGACGGGGAGCTCCTTCAGGAACTGGGAAAAAGCGAACGGTTTGCCTCCTGTAAACTGTGCGGTTATGTAGATAAAACCTGCGAGGAGACGGAAGAACAATTTTCCGCGGTGTCTGTGCTTTTACCAACCAATAAACTTTATTTTGCCTTTCGCGGGACCGATAATACCTTAGTGGGGTGGAAAGAGGATTTTAATATGAGTTTCCTTTCCACAGTTCCCTCTCAACAGGAGGCGGTAGAGTATCTTCGCCAGATGGCGGAATTTCTTGAAGGGGAGATTTTCACAGGCGGCCATTCAAAAGGCGGAAACCTGGCGGTTTATGCATCCGCGTTTTGTGGAAATCCGGTTCAGTCCCGTATCCGGAAAGTATACAATCATGACGGCCCCGGTTTTTCTGCGGAGGTTATCCATTCAGCCGGTTATCAGGCTGTGAAAGAACGGTGTTTTACTTATGTCCCCCAATCTTCTGTAGTGGGGATGCTCCTGGAGCATGAAGAGGAATATACGGTGGTTCACAGCACCCAGGTTGGAATTTTTCAGCATGATGCCTATTCATGGGAGGTGCTGGGAAATGGATTTGTCACAGAAAAACATAT
>CALDJI010000213.1 GCA_937901805.1 uncultured Clostridia bacterium
GCAGCCCATTGAGCGCGGCAAGACGGGAGACCGTAGTGCCGTACCGCCGGGCAATTCCCCACAGGGTGTCCCCGCGCCGCACTGTTACGGTTCTCCCAGTATTCTCCATTTCACCGGAAGACGGCGTTTCTGTGAGTTTAATCACCTGCCCGGGATAGATCAAATCCGGGTTGCGCAGCCCATTGAGCGCGGCAAGACGGGAGACCGTAGTGCCGTACCGCCGGGCAATTCCCCACAGGGTGTCCCCGCGCCGCACTGTTACGGTTCTCCCAGTATTCTCCATTTCACCGGAAGACGGCGTTTCTGTGAGTTTAATCACCTGCCCGGGATAGATCAAATCCGGGTTGCGCAGCCCATTGAGCGCGGCAAGACGGGAGACCGTAGTGCCGTACCGCCGGGCAATCCCCCACAGAGTGTCCCCGCGCCGCACTGTTACGGTCATCGGTTCCACTCGCGGAGGCAGGGACTCCTCTTCTCCTAAAAATATGCCGTCTGTGAAGACATCCAGATCCACTCTCCCGGAAATTCCTGGAATGCTTCCCTCATCCGAGTACTGGAAACCAACCCAGGTATCCCATACCGGACTATCGGAAGGCTGCTCTACACCCCACTCTGCCACCCAAAGCGGATATCGGGAGAGAGCGGAATCCCAAAGATCTCCAGCATTGCTCGCATCGGAATAAACAACCGGCGTGTGGCCGCTGAGCTGTTCCACTTTCGTCAAAAAAGTGCGTGCAATCACATTGATTTGCTGTCTGCCAAGGCCGCCAAAGGATTCAAAATCCATGGCAAGACGCAGATCCGCCTCTTTTCCACTGACTGTCTGGACAAAGAAATGGGCCTGCTGCTGCGCTTGTTCCTCCGTCCGCGCCGTCAGATAATGGTAAAAACCGACTTTCAGCCCCGCAGCCCGCGCACTCTGGTAATTCTCTTCAAAACGGGTATCCACTCCGTCCGCCCCAATGGTACTGCGGAGATAAACTGTCTCGATCCCGGATTGCTTTACCGCAGAAAAATCAATAGCCCCCTGCCATTCGCTGACGTCAATTCCCTGGTACTGCTCTCCCTCTGGCTGTAAGGCTGACACCCCATAAGAACCCAGCATAATGCAGAAAATGCACAGCGCACACAACAGGCTGAAAAGCCTGTTTTTTATCCGTATCATAAAAAATCCTCCCATCCTCCAGATACCCCATTGTATTCCGGAAGAGGGCGCTTTTGTGATTCCATTATTTGCGTACGCCCAGAATGTGCAGAAATCTCGTCCGATCATAGAGATAGGTGTCCAGCGGCCTGCGCCACGCGTCAAAACTGTGTGCTGCCACCAAAATCCCTGCTCCGTCATTTTCTACAATGACCGGACAATGGTAAAAATGCCCGTCCGCTGTTCCCAGCTGTACCAGATCGCCGGGCAGGGCATCTGCGGCATTCACCTCTTTTGCATAAGGACCCGGACCCTGATTCTGCGTCAAAAAGCGATAGAAATATTCCACCCCTGTCCAAGACGCCGTCCGATTGCTGCTGGTTGCATAATACCATCCAGTTATCGGAGTCCAGTTCATAATCCCACTTCCCGCATAGACACACTGAGAAGCAAAATTAGCGCAGTCCCCGCCCAGGGTTTCAAAATCCAGATAGGCGGGATTGCGGGACATCGCCCATTTTTCTGCATACTTAACTGCGGTGGATCGTTCATAGGGACATTCCATCAGCATACACCTCTTTTTCAGTATATGAAAGGATGTGCGGATTTGCCCGAACAGATGGGGCGGCCCTTTCATTCCAAGAATACAGTCTGGCTAACAGAAAAAGGCATACCATAAGGATTTTTCCCATGGTATGCCTTTTTCGTATTGAAAAAAACCGTCCCCATATTGTATGGGGACGGTTTTGCTTTTGAGAAACGAAAAACTATCTCTTGGAGAACTGCGGAGCGCGACGAGCTGCTTTGAGACCGTACTTCTTACGCTCTTTCATACGCGGATCGCGGGTCAGGAAGCCTGCCTTTTTCAGGACAGCGCGGAACTCCGGATTGACGCCGAGAAGCGCTCTGGAAATACCGTGGCGGATAGCGCCTGCCTGGCCGGAAACACCGCCGCCTGCAACGGTGCAGACGATGTCATAGTTACCGACAGTATTGGTCAAATTCAGCGGCTGACGGACAATCAGTTTGAGGGTCTCAAGACCAAAGTAATCGTCAATATCTCTGCCGTTGATGGTGATATTACCGGTTCCCTCGTAGATACGGACGCGGGAAACAGAATTTTTTCTTCTTCCAGTGCCATAGAAATATGGTTTAGAATCGTACATCAAAAATGCCTCCCCTCAATTAAAACTCGTAAGTTTCTGGTTTTTGTGCTGCATGATTGTGAGCGGCACCTTTGTATACGCGAAGACGAGTGAGCGCCTTGCGGCCGATGGTGGTGTCCGGAATCATCCCCTTGATAGCAAGGGTCATTGCCTTTTCCGGATTTTCTGCCATCAAAGTAGCATATTTTACTTCTTTGAGGCCGCCAACCCAACCGGTGTGATGACGATAGTATTTCTGCTCAAGTTTTTTGCCGGTCAAAACCGCTTTTTCCGCATTGATTACAATGACATGATCACCGCAGTCAACATGCGGGGTAAAGGTGACCTTCTGTTTGCCGCGGAGAAGTTCCGCTGCTTTTGCGGCGACGCGTCCGAGAGGCTTGTCTGTTGCATCCAGCACATACCAGGAACGGTTGACTTCGCCGGCTTTTGCCATAAACGTTGACATGTTTTTTCCCTCCTGCGATATATTCACAAGTTATGATTTCCATTTCTGCTGTCCCGAAATGGGCAGACCTCGAAACAGGCAAGTTATATTATAGGGAGTTTTCCAGGTGGTGTCAAGCATTTTTTTGATTTTTTTAATTTATATCCCTCACACCTCTTGTTTTCTCTGTTTTTTATGGATTTATCTCGTTTATTCTCACGTGCCATTTCATTTTTTTCTTGCAACCTCTCCCCGTTTTGTGTAGAATACCCTTAGTTTCTTAACAAAAGATTGAATTCGCAGAAAGGAAACATATTATGCAGGACATTCTTGGATATATGCGTAAAGCCATCACCGATTACCATATGATAGAGGATGGGGATAAAATTGCCGTCGGCGTTTCCGGCGGAAAGGATTCCGTCGTATTACTGACCGGCCTGGCCTGGCTCCAGCGTTTTATCGGCATCCGCTATACCCTGGTCGCTGTAACGCTTGACCCCGGCTTTGAGGGAAGACAGGAAGACTATTCCCCCATCGCCGCCCTATGCGAACAGTTTGGGATGGAATATGTGGTTAAACGCACTGGGATGGGGGAAATCATCTTTGATATCCGGCAGGAAAAAAATCCATGCAGCCTTTGCTCCAGAATGCGCAGAGGCGCGCTCCACGACACGGCAAAAGAGTATGGGTGCAATAAAATTGCCCTCGGTCACCATTTTGACGACGCCGTGGAAACTTTCTTTATGAACCTGTTTCATGAAGGACGGATCGGGTGTTTTTCTCCGGTCAGCTACCTTTCCAGAAAAGATTTGACTATGATCCGCCCGCTTGTCTATGCCAGCGAACGGGAAATCCGCAATGCGGCTGTCCGGGAGCATCTTCCAATTGTCAAGAGTAAATGCCCTGTGGACGGCGTCACCAACCGGCAAAAAACCAAAGAATGGCTGCTTCAGATGGAGCAGGAATATCCCGGACTGCGTAAGCGGGTCTTCGGAGCTATGAAACGTGCGGATGTGGATGGATGGGGAACCGGGGAGGCTCCCCGGCAGAATCGAGACGGTATCCATTCCAAAAGCCATTGACTTAGAGCAAGCTCCAGATGTTATAATAACAATAATAGCAAAGAAATGTTTTTATACAGGGAACGGTTCCCCTTTCCATTGTTCTGAAACAGAACAGGCGGACAAAAGCATTTCCTGCGGCAAGAAGGAGGAGTATCCATGAAAAAACTGGGATTTGGCACCATGCGTCTTCCGCTGCTCGACAGCGGCGACCCCACTTCCATTGATATGGAACAGTTCTGCCGGATGGCGGATGAATTTATCGGGCGTGGATTTACCTATTTTGACACTGCCTATATGTACCACAATCACAAAAGTGAAATCGCCGTACGGGAAGCGGTTGTCAAACGGCATCCACGCAGCAGTTTTACCCTGGCGTCCAAACTGCCGATGTCCATGCTCAAAGACGCAGAACACCAACAGACTGTTTTTGAAGAACAGCTGGAAAAGTGCGGGGTGGACTATTTTGATTATTACCTGTTACATAATCTGACAAAAATCACTTATAAAAAAGCGGAGGAGTTCGACAGCTTCGCCTTTGCCATGCAGAAAAAAGCAGAGGGAAAAGTCCGGCATGTGGGATTCTCCTTTCACGATGAGGCGGATCTGCTCGATGAAATCCTGACAAAGCACCCGGAAGTGGAATTTGTCCAGCTCCAGCTCAACTACATTGACTGGGAAAGCCAGACCATCCAATCCCGCGCCTGCTATGAGGTCTGTGTCAAACACCACAAACCGGTAATCGTTATGGAACCGGTTAAAGGTGGCATCCTGGTCAATTCCCTGCCGCAAAAGGCAAAAGACCTGTACGAACAGGCAAACCCCGCGATGTCTACAGCGTCCTGGGCCGTTCGGTTTGCCGCCAGTCTTGAAAACGTGATGATGGTACTCAGCGGGATGTCTTCGATAGAACAGTTGGAGGATAACCTGTCCTATATGGAAGACTTCCAGCCCCTGTCCAAAGAGGAGCACGCCACTATTGAAAAAGCGGTCGCTATCCTCAATGAATCTGCCATGGTTGCCTGCACCGCATGCGCCTACTGTGTGGAAGGATGCCCGATGAACATCCAAATCCCGAAATACTTCGCCGCCTATAATGCGGTCAAGCAGTTCGGGGAAAAAGTTCTTGGAAACCAGCGGATGTACTATAATGTCAGCGCAGAGGGCAACGGAAAGGCATCCGAGTGTATTGCCTGCGGGCAATGCGAGGGGATTTGCCCCCAGCATCTCCCGATTATCGAGCTGCTGAAAGATGTCGCTCAGACCTTTGAACAATAATTTTCCAATTATAATCAAAAACAGAGGTCTCTGGATTTTCCAGAGACCTCTGTTTTTGATAGATCAGGGCAGAGCGTCTATACCGCTGTCCTTTGCGCGCTCTTTTCAGCCTGACTGCGATCCATTCTCTTAAAAAACAGCACCATCATGAGGAACAGGACGATCCCGCGCAAAATACTGGTGATGGAGATACTCCACCAAATCCCATTAAGCCCCAGTGCCGTGGCGGAAAGCACCATGGACAGGGGGATTCTGGAGACCACAAGCAACGTCGTTGCGACAGAAGGGGAAAGGGTACGGCCATATCCGGCAAATGCACCGGCTGTGATGATGTCTACGCACATCGGCATCTGGGAAACTCCCAAAATCACCAGATAATCTACCCCCAGCGGAGTTACAGACGCATCCGGGATAAAAATCCGGAAAATCGGGGCCGCACAGAAGATAAGCAGCAGGGAAGAGAGGATTCCCCAAACCGAAATGGTTCCTACGCTCATCCAGTACCCCTTCCTTGCCCGCTGGTAATTCTTTGCGCCATAGTTTTGCCCCACAAAGGAATTGACTGCGGCGGCAAAACCGTCCGCCGTC
>CALDJI010000214.1 GCA_937901805.1 uncultured Clostridia bacterium
TACCGATGTCTGCATAATCGGTGTTGTATTTTTTCAGCTCCTGTTCAAAGCCTTTCTGTACCTCTTTTGGGTCGCGCGTGCGTTTGTATACGCCGTTTGGATAATAAGCTCCAAAGTGGATTTGCATCTTCATTCGGCTGCGTACGCCCTTCAGTGCGCGGGCAATTGGCTGGGCGGCGTCGTCGCGGTTCATAATAGTGTCCATAAAATTGACGCCCTGTTCCATAGCATAGTGGATGATGGCCTCCACTTCCTCTGCGCCGGCGACTTCCAGGCTGCCTGCGCCAATCCCAATGGTACTCAGTTCATCATTTCCGTGGGGGATTTTGCGGTATTCCATACAAAAACTTCTCTCTATATCTCATCCAATCAGGATTCCGTATGTTTTTTCAGTTTTCTCTCTGCGGGAAGAACGGATTGTTCGTAACGGTTAATTTTATAATTCAGGCGGACTAATGTATCCTGCATTTCATGGATTTTCTGGATCAGCTGATCCCGCTGCTCCATGAGGATTTGTTTTCTTGCCGGGATTGTAGCGTCCCTCTGTCGGAACAGAGAAACGTATTCTGCCAGTGCTTCGATGGCAAGCCCGGCACTGCGCATACACTTCGCAAATTCAATCCAGCGGCAGTCTTCTTCTGTGTAATCTCGGATTCCGCCGGATGTCCTTCCAACCGGAGGGATTAGTCCAATGCGTTCATAATAACGCAGTGTGTCTGCGGAAAGTCCATATTGTTTACTGACTTCTGCTATTGTCATGGGATTTCCTCCTTTTTCTGTTTTTAAGGCGCAGACATTCCGGGGTATGTCTTGCCGTCCCGCGCATTGCTTTTGGCTGTTAAACCCAAAAAGCAATTTCTATTCCATAACCCAGGAGAAGAGCGTAGGCATTAAAATTGATAGAATATAATCAATATTCTTTTTATAGGGCGCTGCCTTTTGAAATCCGCCCCTCAAAAGCCGTATCCGCTTGAAAAGTCTGCTATTGGACAGTTTCTGTCCAGTGTGCCTTTTTCAGCGGGAACATGCTGTGCCCCGTTGACAATCAGTTCGGTGATATCGGATTACTATGTTCTGCGTATGTTTCTTTTCTGTTGCTGCCGCCAAAGCAGCAGCAGAATAACTGCCCATTGTAATAGGATGCCGGGTAATCTTTGTATACACCCGTGAAATAACCGATGAGAAGGAACGGGGATGCTTCTCCCTGCCCAGTATACCAGAAAAAATGCAGCTAGGAAAAGCAGGCGTCCCATCAATTGGGCAAGCGGGAGTTTTCCGGCGGCAAATCAAATCTCCGGACCGGATACAGGGCGCCTGCTGTAGGTCCATAATCTGCCGAAGCAATCATTTCATAGGGCAGCTGGAGAATATCCAGGCGTCTGCAGATGAGATATCTTGCAATCGGGGAAAATACCCCGATTGCAAGACCGGCACAGCGCATACATTTGATACATTCAATGCGTTTGCAGTCTTCCTCGCTGTAGTTCAGAATTCCTCCTGAAGTACGTCTAACCGATGGAATCAACCCAATCCGTTCATAATATCGTAGGGTGTCTGTAGAAAGGTTAAAGCGTTGGTTCATCTGCGCAATAGTCATAAGGAAAGATTCTTCTGAATTTCACTTAATCGTAAAATAAATCGTAGTTTAGCTTCCTGATTAGAAGTGTACCACTTGGAGTTCACTTCATGTCAAGAGAAAATGAACCTTATTTTTTGTTCATGTATACATGGGAATAGGGGATTCATATAATGGAAAGGAGTCGAGAAGATGGGGTGGGTATATGTGGGCGGTAGTTTTTTGTATTTGTGGCATTTTTCTGGTTCTTATAATCCTTTTTGAATATTGCGCTCTTGTCATTTCAAAAGGGGAAATCCAGAAAAGGAGGAAAAAAGAAAACAAAAACAAAAATTTGAGGTTGTAATTTTGATAAAGGTCTGCTATAATATAACCATTGCTTTGGAGGCATAGCTCAGTTGGTTAGAGCGCACGGTTCACATCCGTGAGGTCGTGGGTTCAAGTCCCTCTGTCTCCACCAATAAAAATCCCTATAGAACAGCTTAATAGGCTGAACTGTAGGGATTTTCTTATTTTATATAACCCACTAAATAACCCACTTTTATTTTGAGAGTAATGCGGAAAAAGTGGACTCTAGATCTTGGGATGTTTTTTGTTCTTCTCCATTTCTAATACAAAGCATATAAAGACACTCTAAGCACAAACAATATAATAATCTATCTCCTCATTTACTGCATGTTAATGAGCCTTGAATGACTAAAAAGGGATATTCCTTTCGTAAGATTGGAATATCCCTTTTTTATTGTTTCGGTATGTCTGCCTGTTACCTCGTTGCACCGCAGTCACAATACTGGTAATCCACATAATTTTCAGTTTTATACGAACCATGATCTTCTTGCTTTGTACCAGTTTGCACTTTGTCATATCTTTGAATATTGGCGTAGTTTGCATATAATACACCATCTACAACTCCGTCGGGGCTCTGACTGAGTGCATTGAATATGATCTCACTTAAATCATCATGTGTGAACCCATTTTCAAACCAGTAGATTGGACCGTTTGCAATCCATTCTTCTTGCCCGAGCTCATTATAGCCGGAAAATGTATAAAATTGAGCACCATAAACTATCTGTGTTTCATATACAGGCACTTCTACAACATTTGGTACCCACACCTGCTTGGTCGCAGTGTGGTCTTTCCAAGAATGGCTGTGGGACGGCTTGCTCGCAGGCTTGTTCACGTTGGCGTTTCCATTGCCGTTGGAGTTAGAGGAAGTGCTGCTGCTTGACGGAGTGTCGACAGATGTGTTGTCTACAGGCTTATCGGCATTAGTATTGCTCGTATCAGCAGGTTTGTCTTCACTATCCTTGTCTTCATCTTTTTTATCATCTTTTTGTTTGTCATTTTTTGAGATATCGACTTTTTCTTCTGTTTGACTTTCTACTCTCTTATTAGTATCAGCATTAGGTTGTGAAATAAAGTAAATACCTACCGCAATCAATAATACAAGTATGATTGCTACTGGAATGGCAATTTTCTTGTACTTGTCATAAAATTTTTTAATTTTATCCATTGGAAAATACCCCTTTTCCGCCTTTTTGATTACTCTATACGTTATTATATTACACTTTCAAGGTGTCGTAAATAATATGGTGAATTTTGTAGTACATGAAATTATTGAGCGTCATTTTTTGTCAAGAAGATCACGACACTTTTTATGTTCTTGTTTTATCTGGAAACTCCATGGTTTTCATGAAAAGATACCATCCTCATATTCTTTACAAAGTCAATAGATCATCAGTACATAGTGTCCAATACATTTAGGCTGGAGAAATCAGAAATGTCCGTCCATTCGATCAATTCATGAGAACTAGTAAAGTTTTTCGCTTCTTGGTCTGCCAAAACAAACTCATATTCTGAGTGAGCGGAAACAGAAACCCGGTTATTAGACAACGTGATGCGGTACATATCGACATGTCCGGTTCCTCTGATAAGATCCATCTTATAAAGCCTGTTTCTATCGTCCGTTGTATAAAGGGATTCTGCCACGGCTTCCCCGGAAAATGGCTTCAACTGGTATACTTGGACGCCTTGTTGCACCGTATTATTGAAAGAATCTCCAAATAAAGAATCCCCGTAGGTGAATTGGCCGCCTACGGGGAAGTTGATTCTATATATTATCTTTTCTTTGAATTTGACAGTTGTTTGATGAAACTCATGCTTATGCAAACTGGCTGTTGTAAAGGGCCGCATATTTCCCGTCCCTTGCCATCAACTCCTCGTGATTTCCAACTTCTTTGATATCGCCATCTTCCATATACAAAATCATATCGGCGTCGCGGATGGTGGAAAGCCTGTGGGCGATGACAAAACTGGTGCGGCCTTTCATCAGCTGCGCCATAGCGCGCTGGATTAAAGCCTCTGTATGGGTGTCTACATTGCTTGTCGCCTCGTCCAGAATCATAATTTCCGGATCGGAAGCGATGGCCCGGGCAATGGTGAGAAGCTGGCGCTCTCCCTGTGAAATGTTTTCCGCTCCTTTGGAAAGTTCCATATCATATCCGCCGGGCAGCGTTTTGATGAAATTATGCGCGCAGGCAGACTTTGCCGCGGCGACAATTTTGTTTCTGTCCATATGCTCTTGTGCATATCCCAGGTTGTCGGCAATCGTCCCCTCAAAAAGCCAGGTGTCCTGCAGCACCATGCCGAAGCGATCCCGCAGCTCTTCTCTGGGCATATCCTGTATATTGACGCCGTCCACCATGATAGCGCCGCCGTTAATCTCATAAAAGCGCATGAGTAGGTTGATCAGGGTGGTTTTTCCCGCGCCGGTCGGCCCCACGATCGCCACCTTCTGGCCGGGCTTGACTATCAGATTTACACCGTTCATCAGCATGCGCTCAGGCGTATACCCGAACTGAACGT
>CALDJI010000215.1 GCA_937901805.1 uncultured Clostridia bacterium
ATCCCGGTGGAAACTCCGGGTTGCTGCTTATAACAATCGATGGGATCAGCGAGGATTTTCCGTTGGCGAACAAGGACGAAATTGTTTCAAGCGGAGATCTTATCATTCGATCAAATGGTATTTCTGAATATTCCGGTGGAGCCAGCGGTCTGTATCTTAACGGAAATTCCTCTACTGGAGAAGGAACCGTAATAGTAAAACGCGGGACAAAAGGTAAAACAAATAAAAACGTCTTTTATGCCGACACTGAACAGCTTCTTGTTCAATACGACGGCTACAACAATTATCTTCGTTTTAGCAATACCGGATGTGTTCTGTACGACAAAAACAAAATCCAATTTGGTACAAATGGATATATGAGAGCGTCCATTGAATCCAACGGCGATGCTAAGTTCGGAAATATCTATTCCAATGGATCTCTTGTGACCTCCGACCGAAAAAAGAAAACCGGAGTAAAAAAGCTGTCCGGAACCTTCTTAGACAAAGTGAGAGGTTCAGCGGTGTACCGTTATCGGCTGAAACAGGACATGATCCCAGAGAAGAACGCGAAAAATTTAAAAGGAAAATCAGTCGGCACAAAAAACGAATCAGTGGGTTTGATGTACGATGAAGCCCCGGAAGAAATTCGCCGGGAAACTGAAAGCGGAGATAAGGCTATCGATCTCTACGGAATGGTTTCTGTCCTTTGGAAAGCGGTTCAGGAGTTGTCCGATAAGGTTGATAGTCTTCAACAAAAGCAGGAGGTGTAATTTTGGTCTACAAAGAAATAGAGATTGACAGCACATGGCAGCAGCCCCTTGGAGAAATCCGGGTGATTCAGGAGGAAGCGGACGGCAGAGAGTTAAGAATTTATCTCTATGATAACGGCGCCCCTCTTGACTTAACCGGGAAAACAGTATCCGTCTATATCCAGAAGCCAGACAATACCGTGATCTATAATTCCTGCGGGGTAGAAGGAAACCAGGCAACCGTAACCCTCACCCTTCAAATGATGGCGGTATCCGGCCTTACCAAACTATGTGAGCTCCAAATTGTTGACACAGACAACCATACCTTAAAGGTTACCCTTCCCCCTCTGCGCATTATCAAGAGCAATTATGACGGCGCGATCGAAAGTACTGATGAATTTTCTGCACTGGCAGAACAAATAAACGCTGCGTTAACAGCCACAAAAAACGCAAATGAAGCCGCAGAGGAAGCAAGGACAACTGCGGCAACAACCGCAGAAGCGACTGCAACAACTGTTATAAATGAGCAAAAAGGCCAACCGAATGGAATTGCCACTTTAGATTCTAGTGGGAACTTGGTTCAAATGCCGTCTGCCTCTGATGTGGGAGCCTTACCAATTACCGGCGGAGAAATGCAGGGAGCATTAAAGCTGAAGGCCAATCAGTACGGCGGCAGCGGACCAGCGGACGAAAAATACGCATTAGACTGCCAAAATTCTAATATCGTTAATGTAAATCGTATCTTGACTGCCGACCCAGCGGGAAGCGCAAGCGAGGGGTGGGGCTTTCAAAGAGAAGATGATCCAGAGGCCTATGATGTTATTTGGGCTTCAAACGGTACCCTGTATTTTACCCCGGGCTTTAAATATAACACGTCTCCTTATCCAGCCAATCAAAGGGTTTTAGCCACAACAGATAATATCGCTTTAACGAATTATCTGCGGCAGGAATACAATAAGCTGAAAGAATCCGAGGGCACCCCTACTCTGAACGATATCATAAATGGATTTGGCTTTTGTTACAATGACTCAAGTGACGGCGCTGATCTTAACGGTGTATATCTCACAGTTTCCGGTATGACTGATAACAAATACCGCTTGCAGCTTTTAGGCCAGTATAACGGGAGCAATTGGCTGGCCTATCGAACCAGGAACGGCGATGAGCAGAGCTGGAATCCCTGGCACAAGGTTTTGACCGACAATATCAACGCAACGATCAGCGCGCAGCACGGATACAGCTCCAGCAAACTTCCGCAGATTTATGGAAACGGTTCAGTATTGCAATTAGGTGTAGACACTAATGCCGCTGTCGGCGTTGCTTTACAGGGAGGCGTATTCAGGGAAGCGGGCGACGGATCGCTTAATTTAGGAAACGGTTCTCACAGGTGGGCGGTTGTTTATTCCAAAACAGGTACCATAAACACCTCTGACCGAAACGAGAAGAATACGATTGCCGATATTGATCCGGAACAGGCTGAAAAACTCATCATGGGATTGAAACCCAGCACCTTTAAATTCAACGACGGCACCAGCGGCAGAACCCACTGGGGCTTGATCTCCCAGGATATCGAGGAGCTCCTTCCACAGATCGGAATGTCGGATTTGGATTTCGCCGGATTCATCAAGACCCCAAAAACAGAGGATTATTACGAGGACGTCCCCGAAGTTGTCACAGATGAGGAAACCGGAGAGGAAAAAACTGTAACACGGAAAGAGTTGAAAACCCGAACCGTAGAGGGCGAATATGTATACGCTTTGCGTTACAGCGAATTTATTGCCCCTTTAATCTGCATGGTGCAGAAGCAGCAAAGACAAATTCAGGATCTAGAGCGGCGTTTATCCGCTTTAGAAAACAAGGAGGAAGCAAAATGAAAATCATTCAAAATTTAGTAGACCCTTCCCGTTACTCCATCAAATGTCCTTATGCCATGACCCCTACCAGGGTAGTGGTTCACAACACCGCCAACGACGCGCCAGCAGCGAATGAAATCGCCTATATGATTCGTAACGACAATGAGGTTTCTTTTCATTACGCCGTGGACGATCAGGAGGTAGTTCAGGGTGTGCCGGAAAACCGGAACACCTGGAACGCCGGAGACGGAAACGGCAAAGGCAACCGGGAGGGGATAGCCGTGGAAATCTGCTATTCCCGGTCAGGCGGCGAGAAGTTCACCAAGGCGGAGCAGAACGCCGCTGAGTTTATCGCTTCTATCTTAAAGCGCTATGGCTGGGGAATGGACAAGGTCACCAAGCACCAGGACTACAATGGAAAATACTGCCCGCACAGAACCCTTGATCTGGGCTGGGACAGGTTTTTGAAGATGGTGGAGGCTC
>CALDJI010000216.1 GCA_937901805.1 uncultured Clostridia bacterium
CCATGTGCACCTAATTCAATTTTTAATGTGTCCAGAATCCTGGGTACATATCAATATTCAGCGTCCGCTTTTTTTCTTATTTTTCGTAACAAATCTGATAAGTACCGTCTACATCCATGACAATACAGGTGTTATAAAATGCCTGTATCCCTTTTATCATATAATCGATGTCCTTGACTCCCGCCGTTTCATAACAGGAATGCATGGCCAGCTGTGCCAAACCGATATCTATCGTGTTGAGTGAGACATGGGCGTTGGAGATATTGCCCAGAGTAGAGCCGCCCAGCATATCTGAACGGTTGGTAAAGGATTGGCAGGGGACGCCGGCCTCGCGGCAGATGCTCTTGAAGAGGGCGGCGGATACCGCGTCTGTTGTATATTTCTGGTTGGCGTTGTATTTGATAACAATTCCCTTGTTCATTTCCACAAGGTTTGTCGGATCAGAAACGTCCATGTGGTTTGGATGGATGGCATGGGCGTTGTCAGCAGAGAGCATTAGGCTGGAAGCGACCGCCGTGTGAAATTGCTCTTGTGTGCGCCCAAAAGCGGAGTTGATCCGGCCCAGGATATCCTGAAGAAAAGTGGAATCAGCTCCCTGTTTGGTTCCGCTTCCGACTTCTTCATTGTCAAAGACGCAGTAAATAGAAGCACTCCGGGTATTGGAGGCATTTAAAAATGCCTGGAGAGAGGTATAGGCGCATTCCAAGTCGTCCAATTTGGGGCTGGACAGGAATTCTTCATTGGCTCCCCAAACGGTTCCGGGCATACGGTTGTATAGGAATAAATCCGTAGAAAGGATTTCTTTTTCTTTTGCACCGCAGGAGTCTGCAATTGTTTTTAGAAAACACCCTTTTGCATTTCCGTCGCCAAACAGCGGAACCATATCCTTTTGTGCATTATAGGCGTATCCATCGTTCGCCTGCCGGTTCATATGGATTGCAAGGTTTGGAATCATAACAAGATCCCGGTCAATATTGACAAGACGGGTTTGGATTTTTCCGTTTTCCTCCGTTACCACTCGGCCGGCAACCGAAAGCGGGCGGTCAAACCAAGGGGCGCAAAGCATACCGCCGTAGCGTTCTGTATTGAGCTGTGTATATCTGGCATTTCCCCGGCCGACTTCTAATTCTGCATTCTCCTTGATTTTAAAAGTAGGGGAATCGCTGTGGCTTGCGACAATGTGAAAACTGGAAAAATCGGGACAGGGGACTTTGAATGCAATAATGGAGGAAAGATTGCGCGTAACAAAATAGGATTTTCCAGCTTCCAGTTTCCAGCATGCAGATTCCTGTAATTGCATAAATCCGTGGTTTGCCAGCTGGGTTTTTATCGTGTCGATGGCGTGGAAGCAGCTGGGCGATTTCTGGATAAACTCCAGCAGCCCTTTGGAATGATTTGACATAAAAAGCACTCCTTTTGTCTTTTATAGGGATCATATTCAATCAGTAACAAGATCAGTTTGTTTTCATTATAGTGGTCAATTTTTCATCCGTCAACTGTCCCTCTTTGGCAGCAGAGAGGAAGTGATTTGGCGGCTTCGGTGTGTTATTGAAAATTATGAAGGAGATATTTGAAAAATATTCATATTACTTAGGTGTGAATTGAAATATTACCTGGAATTTTCTGATGAAATCAGGCAATAATTTTTAAGAAATGCAGGAGTAAAAAAGATCAGAATGCAGGAATCCTCCGCCCTGGAAGAAAGTAGCTTGAAAAAAAGTAACTTCAATGGTATAATAACCAAAAACAGCCATATAGTAAAAGTAATCAGGGCAATTCGTTTTGGGAAATACTGCAATGAAATAGAAACAATCACAATTCGCTTTTTGAAAATAAAGCATTGTGCAGGGCTTATATAAAGGGAGGCTACCCATGAATACTCAGTGTAATTTTGATGTTCCAAGAAAAATTTTTGATTTGTTTTGCTGCGAAGGAGAAATTACAAATATCACTAAAAACAACAGCGGGAATATCAATCAGACCTATATTATCACTACGCAGGACGCGCAAAACAGGAAAAGGATGTATACTCTTCAGAAGGTGAATACCTATGTATTTTCGGAACCTGCGAAAGTGATGGAAAATATTGCGAAAGTAACGGATTATTTGTGTGATAAATATACCAAGCTCTATGGCTCTGCTGACAGAAGATGTCTGCGTGTCGTCCGCACCAAAACTGGTGAGATTTACCATAACAATCAGGAAGATGGCTTCTGGCGCTGCTTTAATTACATTGACTGCGCAAAGGGATATGATAAAGTAGAAAAAATAGAACATTTCTATATGGCTGGTAAGGCGTTTGGCGAATTCCAGAAAATCCTTGCAGATTTTGACGCCTCCGAACTTTATGAAACGATTCCGGATTTTCATAATACTCCGAAACGTATGGAAACTTTCCGCAAATCTGTAGAACAGGACAAAGCCGGCCGCGCCGAAAGCGTGAAGGAGGAAATTGACTTTATTCTCGCCAGAGCAGAACGGGCCGGCAAAATCCAGCAGATGCTGGATGCGGGGACAATGCCCCTGCGCGTCACGCATAACGATACCAAGCTGAATAATGTTCTGATTGATGACAACACGGACGAGGCAATCTGTGTCATTGATCTGGATACTGTCATGCCGGGGACTTCTGTCATTGATTTTGGCGACGCTGTCCGTTTTGGGGCAAGCACCGGCGTGGAAGATGAACCGGATCTCTCAAAGGTTTCTCTGGATTTGAATCTCTATGAGCTCTTCACTAAAGGATTTGTCGGAGAAGTTACCGGGTTTCTGACAGAGACGGAAATTGATAATTTGCCGCTTGGCGCCTATACGGTCACTTTGGAATTGGCTTCCCGTTTTCTGGCAGATTATCTGGACGGCGACCTCTATTTTAAAACCACTATGCCGGATCATAATCTAATCCGCACCAGGACCCAGCTGAAATTGGTTCGGGAAATGGAAGAAAAATGGGATACTATGAACGAAATAGTCCAAAAAAATAAATAAGTACAGTTTGCTGAAAAGCCGTCCGGATTTTCCGGACGGCTTTTTGTTCGTTCTGTAATAATCTTTCTTTGGAAAAAGGAAGAGATTTGTTGCTTTTTAAGCTTGTTAAGTAAAACTGAAAGTACTATATTAATGGTAAAGAAAAAGAGAACGGAGTTGGGTTCAATGCTGAAATTAATGCGTGCACCATCCAAATATGTACAGGGAAAAGACGCGCTGCTTGAGCTGTACGAAAATGTAAAGGACTTAGGGAATTCTTTTTTGTTCATCTGTTCAAAAAGCGGATACCGGGTTGCAAAGGAAAAAATTGAAAAAAGCTTTGCGGCAGGCAATGCTGCTGCTCGCTTTGAGATTTTTGGGGGAATCAGTTCTACCGGAGAAATTGAAAAAATGAGAAAAATTGCCCGGGAAAACCATATCGAGGTGATTGCAGCCATCGGCGGAGGAAGTGCAATCGATACGGCGAAAGCGACCGCTTACTATGAAGGCCTTCCGGTAGTGGTGATCCCGACTGTCTGCGCAACCGATGCTCCCTGCACGGGGTTATCGGTTATTTATCACGATGACGGCAGCTTTTCCAATTATATTTTCTATCCAAAGAATCCGGACGCAGTGATTGTGGATACTGCAATCATTGCAAAATCTCCGGTACGTTTCCTGGTCGCGGGCATGGGGGATGCACTGGGAACGTATTTTGAAGCGCGGGCTTGCCTTGCATCCGGAGCCCCCAGCCTGGAAAATGGGGGAATTACCAAATCCGCTATGGCCCTGTGCGAGCTCTGCTATGAAACGTTGCTTACAGATGGATATAAGGCGAAAATTTCTGTGGAGCAGGGGCTGCTTACGCCAGCAGTGGAAAGCATTGTGGAAGCCAATACGTATCTCAGCGGCGTAGGCGCAGATAATGGCGGTCTTGCAGTTTCCCACTCGGTTTATAATGGTTTTACTGCATTGGAAGAATGTGAAAAGACCATGCACGGCGAATTGGTTGCTTTTGGAACAATCGCACAGTTGGTTCTGGAAAATGCACCGATGGAAGAAATCGAAGAAGTCATTGCGTTTTGTGTCTCTGTCGGTTTGCCGATTACGCTCAAACAGATCGGCGTCACAGAAGAATCGCGCGTTATGATTGCGGCAGAAAAAGCTTGTTCGGAAGGGGAATCCATTCACAATATGCTTGGTGACGTCACCCCTGTACAGCTCTATGATGCCATTTTAACTGCTTCCAGGATCGGCGAAGGATATCTTTCCTGAGTGTATGTATAAAAATTCCCCGGTATGTCATCCACATACCGGGGAATTTTTATATCGTATGAATTTCAATTACCAGGATGGAACCTTTGAGAGATCCAATGTTTTCCCATTGGTGCATAACCGAACTGGAATAGGAGATCGTATCCCCCTTTTTTAATGTATAGATGGCTGGGGATTCCTCCGCCAGATACAAATGGAATTCCCCTTCCAAAACCATGGCGTATTCCACTCCGCTGTGGCAGTCGAATTTATTGGCCATACCGCTTTCAATATCCAAACGGTATCCTTCCATTGGCAGGGGGGCTTTCGAACGAGCAAGAGGATAAAATTCAATTCCCGGTTCAATTGTAGGAGATTTCCGCGTACTATTTACATTTACGACGGGGGCCGCTTCTTCGCGGGGGAGAAGATCGGAAAGGGTTTTCCCATATAGATCCAGGAGCTTGTGGATATTTTGCAGGCTGATCCCACTTTTTCCATTTTCCACCATACTTAAAAAAGCAACGCTTACGCCGGCCTTTTCAGCAACTTCTGACAGGGTAATACCCTGTTCTTTTCGAAAACTCTGAAGAATCCGACCTACAAATTCCTGATGAAATTCCATACCCACGGTCTCCTCTATGACTGAAGATAAAATCAGTATAACACTGTAAAAATATATTTTCAACTTTGTTTAGGTTTTTTTGATTTTTCTTTTGACAATTTGTAAAAAACATATAAAATTGGCATAACTGAGTGATTGAAATGCCTTGTCACAAGAGCATTCACCGATCCTTTTGCGGCTGTCCCGATTGGAATTTTGCATCCGTTTTTGAAAAGGATGTGTTTTAACAAGGATATCTTATACTGGGAGCCCTATACGGATAACCGCTTGTCCGGGTTTCCTGGTATGGGATTTCGTACGGAATGGTTTGTCCTGATTCCTGTCGGATATCAAGATGATGTAGAAATCCCATGTGGGATTCCAAATCAATTTTAACGTCTGCATTTACTGCTGAAGGGATGGATCGTCCATCATTTTTTGGGGTATCGAAGCGTCCTCATTGCGTACAAATTCCAGGGTGCAAACTGACGGTTGGAAATGCAGGACTTCATAAAACAGGAAGTTTTTCTATTAGGAACGTTGTACCGCCGTTTTCCGATTCCGTTATACAGCAGAACGAGCCAAAGAGATCCTTTCGGAGTATCATAGGCGGCGGAAACCATTTTCAAATAGTGACAGGAAGTCTGCGAATATGATATACTAAAAAGCGGGATTTTCCTGTTTGGTCAGGATCTGTCTGGAAATGGTGCATTCTAAAAGTGCCGCCGTGAAGATGACAGGAATCCCATATTGAATAAAGAACAAAAATTTCGTTTTTGTGGTATTGTATTTGCCTGCATAAAAGACATTGGTTTCAGAAAATAAGCATTGCGCAGTTTTTGAACAAAAAATGAAAAACGATCGTGTTATTGGGAGGAAAACGCATGAAATTCGCATTTCTGATCATGGGAAATTTTGATTCCGGCCGGGATAGAGTGTGCTTTGAGGATGGAAATACCTGGATGATTGGCGTGTCCAGTCTCAGAGAAGCCTGCCGGGAAGCACAGGCGCTGGCTGAGCAGGGGGTATCCTGCATCGAGTTGTGCGGGGCCTTTGGAGAAACGGGCGCGAAGGCGGTCATCGAGGCAACCGGTGGGAAACTTCCGGTAGGATATGTGGTCCATCTTCCAGAGCAGGATCCGCTTTTTGACGCTGTATTCGGCGCCAATTGACAGGAGATTTTGTTTCACGGAGATCCGAAATAACCGAATATCCCGGCGGGTCAGTTTCAGTGGTTCTGCTGTTTGAGCGCTGATGCTCCCAAAATAGTAAGGCTTTGGCTTTCTGCATTCGCTGGATGATTCTCTGCGGGAAATATGGTATACTGTGGACGGGATTTTACCAAAACAGGACGATCAAAAGGCGTTATGCCAAGGAGTGCAAATATGAAGGAAAAGCGAGAACTCACAGTTTTGGTGGCGTTTACTGCTGTGTTGATGCTGGGTGTCATTATATGGAATGCGTTTGCGGCACCGGTACCATCGGATCTGGTGATTTCCTACTCTTCTGATGGACAATCCTCTCAGGCGTCCCAATCGTCCGGTACTGAGGAGAAGCCGCTGTCTTCCAGTCTGGCCATATCCGGTTCCGGCGGCAGTTTATCAGAGGGCAAGGTGAATATCAATACAGCCGGGGTGGAAGAACTCTGCCGTCTGCCGGGAATTGGGGAGGTGCTGGCAGGCCGGATTATCGGCTACCGACAGGAATACGGGCCGTATACCGATCCCGCACAGCTTAAAAATATCAAAGGGATCGGGGATAAAGTCTATGAAAAACTGGTTCCCATGGTGACTTGGTAGCCCTTTTCATAGAAAAACAGGAAACAAAGAGGTTTTCCGATTGTGATGAATGCTGCTTTCTGCAGGACTGGAAGGACAAGCAGCTTCCCGGTATGGCGGGATGGGCAACAATACCGCCCGATCCTGCCCGCATATGTTTACGAAACATTTTCAGGAGGATCTGTGCCGTCTGGAACGGCGGCGCGTTTGAACAATAGGACAGAGGATAACAGACTATGATACTTTCAGCACAAGAAATTTCAAAAGGCTATGCCGATAAAACCATTTTACAGACTATGTCTATGGACATTGAAGAAAACGACCGGATTGGTCTCATTGGGGTCAATGGGGCGGGAAAGACAACGCTGCTCCGCCTGCTCAGCGGGATGGAGGAGCCGGATACCGGGACGGTCAGCCGTAAGAAGGACTTGACGGTCGGGTATCTGCGCCAGCACAGCGGCCTGTCCAGCGGCAATACGATCCGGGAGGAAATGCGCTC
>CALDJI010000217.1 GCA_937901805.1 uncultured Clostridia bacterium
CCTGAACTGGGTGTGCTGAATATCATGAATTTGGCAACGCCTTACAGTGCCATTCTTTCTGCGTTGATTTTCAATGCCATCATCATTCCCTGCCTCATTCCTCTGGCCATGAAGGGTGTAAAATACCGCCCCATGTCCTCCGGAAAAATTCTGGCCCGCAACATGCTGATCTTTGGGGTGGGAGGCATCATCACCCCGTTTGTCGGGATTAAGATCATTGACCTGATCATCCATCCGTTGCTCGCCCTCATTGGATTCTAAGGAGGTCCAGGTAATTATGAAGAATTTTTTGCACAATGGTCGCCAGGCACTATTGGTGACAATCGTATTGTTGCTGATCTGCGGTCTGTTGTTCCCTCTGCTGCTCACGGGGCTGTCGAAAGTTTTTTTCCCCAGTCAGGCCGCCGGCAGTCTGGTGACAGTAGACGGACAAGTGGTTGGCGCAAAGAACGTCGGCCAGGAGTTTACAGAGGACTATTATCTGTGGGGCCGTCCCTCTGCCTATCATTATAATACCTATGTGGAGCAGGAGGATGGAACCCAGACCTACAACGATGGTTCTGAATTTGCAGGTCTGTCTTCCGGTTCCAACAACTACGCACCTTCCAACCCCGCTCTGACAGAGCGTGTGGAGGCTGATTTGGAGACCTTCCTGGAGAAGAACCCGGAGGTGAAAGAGGAAGACATTCCCACCGATTTGCTCACGGCTTCCGGCTCCGGCTTGGACCCTCATATCTCTCCGGATTCTGCGGAAATCCAGATTCCCCGGATTGTGGAGGCCTCTGGTCTGAGTGAGGAAGAGGTCAGAGAAATCATCGACCGGAATACAGAAGGAAAGACACTGGGCGTCTTTGGAGAGGACAAGGTAAATGTTCTCTTGGTAAACATTGAAATTGCCCAGGCTATGGGATTGATTCCCGCTTCTTCCGAGGAATAATCTTGGAGTTTTTCTTTCAGATCATCAAGGAGAGCCGCAGATTCTGCGGCTCTCTTTTTGTATGAAGAAAACCACTCGCTAGGCGAGTGGTTCAAAAGAAGCCTTATGGCGATGATGCAGACATCAAAACTCCCTTTGCTATAATAAAAGTGCGGTCTGCCAACTGCACTAAAAATAGCAAAGGGAGGTCATCCAATGAATGACGTAAATAGTTTAACGCATACGCGGTGGAATTGCAAATACCATATTGTGTTTGCGCCAAAGTACAGAAGAAAGGTATTCTACGGAGAAAATCGACGAGAAATAGGGGCAATACTGCGTACGCTATGTAATTGGAAGAACATCCGTATTATTGAAGCAGAGGTATGCCCAGATCATGTACACATGCTGGTGGAAATTCCACCCAAAGTAGCAATCTCCAGCTTTATGGGATATCTGAAAGGGAAAAGCAGCCTGATGATTTATGAGAAGTATCCAGAGTTGCGATATAAGTACCGAAATCGGGAATTTTGGTGTCGAGGATACTATGTAGATACAGCAGGCAAAAATGCAAAGAGAATAGAAGAGTATATCCGTCACCAGCTAGATGAAGACAAAGCTGGAGAACAGTTGACGATGGGGAACTTTTGAACCCGTTAACGGGTAGCAAGTAACAGAACCTTCGCGGCTGGCAGATCGTACTCACACGACGTGACGTGTAAGCTAGTATCAAAGGGTTATACCCGTCTATGAAAAACCCCCGGCTGGGCCGGGGGATTTTTATTTTTGGGAGGGAGACGGCAATAGACCGCAGACAGAGCGCGGGTTGGAAAAGCAGGGAAGGAAACCGGTTTTTCTTGACAGCGGGAGAAAAACATGATAATTTACATACAGACCGTCGGTATGTTAATGGGAAGGAGGCGCGTCTATGGCCAGGAACAAACACCCAGAGGAGACGGTGCAGCGCATTCTCACCACGGCCTCCAAGCTTTTTTTGGAGAAAGGGTATGAGAAGACATCACTCCAGGATATTATCCGGGAAACCGGCCTGTCCAAAGGGGCGATCTATCACCACTTCTCCTCAAAAGAGGCGATTTTTGAAACGATCTGCAACCAGATTGGCCAGGAAAATGAAATCCGCCTTTCAAAGATCCGGGATGACGCCGCGTTGACGGGGGAAGAAAAGCTCAGGAAAATCTTTCGTTCAGCCATTCTTCATCCCAATCAAAAAGAGGCGTTTCATATCATGCCCTACCTTCTGGACCATCCACGCTATTTGGCCATGCAGATGCAGGAGA
>CALDJI010000218.1 GCA_937901805.1 uncultured Clostridia bacterium
CCCCTCCCGTCAGATACCTACCCTGTGTAGTCCCTTGTAAACTGTACTTTGCTTCGATATACATATCTTCCAGAATATTGTGCAGATATAAAAGCGTTTCCCTGATCACTCTCAGTTCCTGTTCCTTTTTCTGGTTCAGGCATGTCTGCAGTTCCCCAAGCGCCTGCCTTTCCTGCTCATTTTTCGGTTCTGGCAATTCCGGGTATAATATCCCCTCCCGAATCCCGGAAGCGTAAATCCTGCGCTTTTCAAAATTGCTGAAATTGATGTGTCCGCACTCATGCGCCGCCACCCCTACTATGCCAAGCACTTTCTGTTCCCGGCTTCCCGATCTTGCTGCGGCCGCCGCATTGATACGGATATTTTTGCCATCTGTACAGCCTCCGGCATCCATCCTGTCCCGATTCCACACCACAGTCAAGCTTTCCGGTCCTTTCCTGCAAAATCCTTTCGCCATCCCAAAAAGATAATCCTGAAACCATCTTCCCAGAAAAAAACGCTGGTCTGTCAGATTTTTATTTTCCTGCTTCATTTTTCCTCCATTCCCGGATTCCCCTTTTTATGCTGCCGGACATTTCATCATCATCCTCGCGGATGCAAGAATTTCTGTTTGGATATCTGCCTGATCTGTCATTTTACTGATAACCGTGCTTTTCAGTTCGCCGCCCATATCCCCACTTTCCATCCATGCGCGCACCCAGTCCTCGTATTCCCGGTATCCGCATATCCCGCCTGCCGCAATCACATCCGCATAATTTTTCTTCAGTCCATTTAACAATTTTGCCATGTTAAGAAGTTCTTTTTTGTCTCTGCATCCGGTTCTGATTCCCGCCCGCTCTGCCATTTCTTTTTCTGTCAGGCTCTCCTCATCGATTAAGAGGTTTAATCTGGACAGTACGGACTGGTTCATCGGACGGCATCCGTTATAGGCGGTATTTGTAGTCATGATGATTATCGTATCCGGATTTCTCCGCACTACTTCCCCGTCCGCCAGCGTTACCGCCGCACAGTCATCCAAAAGGCTGTTTAATTTTACCAAAACGCCTGCCCGGCCGACGACCGTAGGTTCCTGAATTTCAATTACCGAAGGTCTGCGACAGCCCTGCACCAGCTCCGATTCCACCATTACAAAATCCTTTTGTATCTCCGCTTCCCTTTTTCCTGCCCGGTAAGCTTCCCCAAGAAGTTTTTCAAAACCCTCCTGCATTCCAAGCCCTTCTTCATAATTCCCGGTCAGTTCCATCAAGACTCCTGCCGGGTCCATCATAAATGCTTTCCAATCGGCTTTTATCCCTGTTTCCGCAGCCTTTTTTCCCGTATTAGGCATATAACTTGAAATCAGGTCGCTTTCCTCTGTTCCTTCCCCACAACAAAAATAATAATAAGGAAGCCCGAGGCATTTTGCGATGATCTGGACCGTCGTGGTCTTTCCTGTTCCTGCTTCTCCGCGCAGCATGAAGTTACGCATCCCGGTCTTCGTAATCTTTCTTAAAATATTTTCCGCATTGGCAGATACCACATAATCTTCCGGGATATCCGGTATTTTTCCTTTTTCCTCCTCTTCCAGCTCCTTTCCCCAGTGGTATTTCTCCATTGCCTCACCTACTGTACATTTTCCGGCACGTCTTTTCCCTTTCCCCCTTTGGAAAAGCTGGAATTGTCCCTTTAAGACCACATCCGGCACATACATCCCAAAATCCTCTTCCTCCAAGCTCCCAATCTCTCCGTTTTCTGCCACCTCACTGCTGCACGGCACCAGCCTTCGTACCAGCCTCCGGTAAAAGTTATCGCACAATATATAAGCTGCTTCGATACATTGAGCCCCATCCGTGTCCTTGCACTTCCGGTACCGTTCCAGTTCTATCAAAAATTCCCGGTCCTGTATCCTGCCCTCTACATAGCTTGCAAATGCCAGCATCATCATGCAGAAGTTCCCATCTGTCCCGACCGGTCCTATCTGTCTGGAAATAGATTTTTCCCCTGTATTTTTCTGTCTTTGGAAAAACCCTCCATTTGCCGGATTATATAAAAATGCGCACCGCCCTGCAGGATGGTCGTATTCCATACAGTAATACAATATCTTCCCCTCTGTGTCGCACACCAGGCCAGCTGCGCCTTTTTCCTGCTCCCACACCTCTAAGAACTTTCCAATCCCGCGCAAGGTCGGTCCATGCAGCGTTGCTTTCTTTGTCCGCCTCATATCGTTATATGCGGAACATCGTTCCAGATAGGTCGTAGTCTTCCTGCCTTCTTCCTCTGCCAGTGTTTTTACCGGCTCCGGCAGGGGTTCCGAAAATGTCCAGCTTTCCAATAATTTCATCCTTGCTCCTTCCTATGACAGTCTGACCGCCCGGGATATTTCCCGGGCGGTCAGGCCTGTCCTTTCATGCTACATTCTGTCTGTCCTTCATTTCCTGACGGATACGCAACGCCAGTTTTGTATTCCGTCTTTCCACATCTGACCGATGGATCGCCTGGACCACGGACGCCGTGCTCCCCACAAGATACACCGCCGCTGAAGCTCTTGTTACCGCAGTGTATAGGATATTTCGCTTTAACATCCGATAAAAAGCCGGGAGAACCGGCATGATCACCACCG
This sequence comes from uncultured Clostridia bacterium, assembly GCA_937901805.1. GTDB lineage: Bacteria > Bacillota > Clostridia > Oscillospirales > Ruminococcaceae > Pseudoruminococcus_B. The sequence continues at coordinate 2,600 of CALDJI010000218.1, forward strand.
GGTATTCGCATCCTTGTGATTTATGGACCGTGATGGCAAAAGCATGCACCAGCATTTCCATATCCTCTTCCCGATACACCTGACTCCTGTCCTCACTGTATGTCACGGACAGTTCTGCTTTTCCATCCTCTCCGAGCCAAACGTCCTCTACCCTGCCGATATCCCCGTTTGAGACTGATTCCGTATTTTTTATCTGCATGACTTTGTCCCCTTTCCGGAATACCACATCCCCACAGCTCATTTCTACACCGCCATTTCCCGGGTTTACCGCCTCTTGCAGCAATCGGTTTATATCCTGTGTTCCTACTATTGCCTGTTTTTTGACCGGGGACAATACCTGCACATCCTCCAGCCCTGCCTTTTCTGCCAGTTCCCGGTACAATCCTACGATACAATCTGCCGTCTGCTCCGGGGAATCTGTCCTGATAAACCGAAACTCCTTTCCAAATTTCAGTCTTGTCTTTCCTGTATTGATCAGTTCCGCATTTTCCAACAGAAGCTGGTTGTCTTTCTGCCGATAGGATACATCCAGCACAGTGACCGGTATTTTTTTACAGGCTATCAACTCCCGAAACACATTTCCAGGTCCCACGGATGGCAGCTGGTCTACGTCTCCCACAAAAACTACCCTGCTTCCCTCCGGAATCCTCTCCAAAAGCCGCGCCGCCAAAAACATGTCCACCATCGTCATTTCATCCACAATGACAAGAGATTCTCCTATCATTCCCGTATCTTCCGGTTCTTCTCCCTCATCCGTCAGCCCCAGTGCCCTGTGAAGCGTCATAGCCGCATATCCTGTGCTTTCAGCCATTCTCCTGGCAGCCCGCCCGGTCGGGGCTGTCAGGAGCACGTCCTCCTGCGGGCAAGTCATCTTAAAAATCCTTAGGATCGTCCGCAGTACCGTCGTCTTGCCCCTCCCAGGTCCTCCCGTAATAATGGATACAGGGCTCTTAAACGTATTCAGCACTGCTTCCTTTTGCTTTTCTCCGAGGCAAATGCCATCCAACTTCTGCGCCTTTTCCAGCGCTTCCCTTACATCTGCTTGAGGGATATCTGCCTCCAGAAGGCGCACTGTCTCTTTTGCAGCCACTGCTTCATCCCGATAATTCTTTTTTAAATAAATCCCGCCATCAAAAGCTTTCAACCGCCCTTCCTTTACCATCCGGTTCCCTGCATCGCGAATCTTTTTTTCTTCCACAGGGGTCTGAAGCCGCCCTAACAAGATTCCTGCCTGCTGTACCGCTTCCCCTGCCTGCAGGTATAAGTGCCCCGACAGCGCTGCCTGTTTCAGCACATGCTCCAAAACTGCCTGCAGCCTCACGATACTGTCC
>CALDJI010000219.1 GCA_937901805.1 uncultured Clostridia bacterium
GTCTGGGTAACACAAGAAAGGCGGCGCAAAATGCGCCGCCCTAACGACTTGTTTGGAAACTATGAGCTGGTCAAGCTTATTTGTCCATGTTGAAACGCTTTTTGAATCTGTCAACACGTCCGCCGGTATCAACCAGTTTCTGTCTACCTGTAAAGAACGGATGACATTTCGAACAAATTTCTACACGGATGTTGTCCTTTGTCGAACGGGTTTCGATCTCATTCCCGCAAGCACATTTGATGACCGTTTTCTCATATTTCGGATGGATTCCCTCTTTCACTGCACGTCACCTCTTTCGATTTGCCATCAGATTAACAAAGCAATGTTATCATAAACTCATGGAAAAAGCAAGTACTTTTTTTAAGAATCTTTTTAAGCAAACGATCAGCAGCCTGCAATCTGAAGCAGGACTTCTACCATTTTCTCCATGGACTGTACCGGGATGTATTCAAAACGCCCATGGAAATTGTGCCCGCCAGTAGAAAGGTTTGGACAGGGCAGTCCCATATAGGACAGGCGCGCGCCGTCTGTCCCTCCGCGGATGGGATTCATCAGCACGTTTGCACCGACTGCCTTCATGGCGTTTTTGGCGCGTTCCAGGATTTCAGGATGCTGGCTTACAATTTCCATCATATTATAATAGGAATCCTGGATTTCCGTCTCCACAGTGCCTGTCCCATATTTATCATTTAAAAATCCCGTGGTCTTGACAAACCGTTCTTTCATTTTTTCAAACTTTTCCCGGTTGTGATCACGGATGATGTACTCCATGACAGTCTCTTCCTCCGTGCCCTGCATAAAGCCAAGGTGGGAAAAGCCTTCGTGCCCTTCGGTAAAGGCCGGGTTTTCAAAAGTCGGGAGCATCCCCTGGAATTCCATGCCGATCAGCAGGGAGTTCTTCATCTTACCCTTTGCAGAACCCGGATGTATGCTCACCCCATGGATCACCACTTTGGCAGAGGCGGCGTTAAAGTTGTCGCATTCTACCTCTCCCAGTTCCCCGCCGTCGACCGTATAGGCAAAATCTGCGCCGAATCTCTGCACGTCAAACCGGCTTGCCCCTCTGCCAATCTCTTCATCCGGGGTAAACCCGATGCAGATTTTCCCATGCGGTTTTCCACTCCCCGGCAGACGCTCCGCCATAGTCAGGATTTCCGCAATCCCTGCTTTGTCATCCGCGCCCAGAAGGGTTGTCCCGTCGGTTACAATCAGATCCTGTCCGGCGTACTGTTCCAGGCTCCCATATTCGGAGGGTTTTAAATAGATCTGTTTTTCCTCATTGAGCAGGATATCCCCGTCATCATAGTCCTTTACAATTTTTGCCTGGATTTCGTCTCCTTTTGCCGCACTGGAGGTGTCCATATGTGCAATAAAACCGATAGCAGGCTCTTTTTCACAGCCCGGTGTCGCCGGAATGGTTCCATAAACATAACCATGTTCATCCACATGGGCGTCAGAAATCCCCAGTGCTTTCATCTCCTCCACCAGCGCGCCGGCAAGAACCAGCTGGTTTGGCGTGCTTGGACAGGACTCGCTGGCCGGATCGGAATTAGTGCCAAAGGACACATAATGCAAAAAACGTTCTTCTACTCTCATTTCACTTTACTCCTTACAGTTTGATTTTTACAGGGGACAGCCCGCTGCGCTAAGCGCAGCGGGCTTTGCTTTTTATCTTATTTCAGACCGAGTTCCGCTTTCATGGACTGGGAGAGCTGCTCGGCAATCTCCTGTGCATGGGCGGTATCGCGCCCTTTTGTCGTGTAATAGAACTTGATCTTGGGTTCGGTACCGGATGGACGGACAATCACGCCCGCATTGTCTTCCAGTTTAAACTCCACAACATCAGAACTTGGAAGTGTAATCGGATACTCTGTCCCATCCGCCAGCCGATACCCTCTGGAACACTGATAATCCAAAAATTCCAGTACTTTCAGACCGCCAATCTCTTTTGGCTGTTCGGCACGCAGCTTTGCCATCATCTCCGCCATTTCCTGCATGCCTTTTGCCCCTTCAAAAGCAAAGTTATCGGTACGGTTGAAGTAACGTCCGTATTTTGCATAGGTTTCCTTTAATACATCTACCAAACTCTTGCCCTGTTTTTTATAATAAGCGGCCATCTCACAGATGAGCATGGAAGCGACGACTGCGTCCTTATCGCGGACATAGGTTCCGCACAGGTATCCATAGCTCTCCTCAAAACCAAAGAGATAACGCTCTGTCTCTCCTTTTGCTTCCAGTTTTGCAATCTGCTCGCCGATAAATTTAAATCCGGTCAGGACATTGACCACTTCCACTCCATAGTCTTTGGCAATGGCCTCAATAATATTAGTGGTCACGATCGTCTTGACAACAATCGGGTTCTTCGGCATAGTTCCCGCCGCCTGTTTGCAGGAGGCAATGTACTGGAACAGCAGCGCGCCCACTTCGTTTCCGGTCAGCAAAGTATAATCCCCGCCGTCTGCAACGGCAATTCCGACGCGATCCGCATCCGGATCAGTGGCAAGCAGCAGATCCGGATGAACCTCTTTACACAGCTTCAGGCCGCATGCAAGCGCCTCTTTAAACTCCGGATTCGGATAAGGGCAGGTCGGGAAATTCCCGTCCGGCATCTCCTGTTCTTTGACCACATGGACGTCGCTGATGCCGGTCTCTTTCAGGACACGGCGGACCGGGACGTTTCCAGTGCCGTTGAGCGGGGTATAAACCACTTTCAGGCCTGCGCTTTCACAGATGCCGGGATTGACTGCCTGTTCCTTGACTTTGGCAAGATACCTTGTAAAGATGTCGTCTCCGATATATTCAATGGAGCCGTCTTTCAGCGCCTCGTCAAAATCCTTGACCTTGACGTCTTCAAACATATCCAGCCTGTTTACAAGTTCGATCACCGCTTCTGAGTCTTCCAGATTCATCTGGCAGCCATCCGGGCCGTATGCTTTATAACCATTGTATTTGGAGGGGTTATGGCTCGCCGTCACCATGATGCCGGCTTTGCAGCCAAAGTCGCGCATGGCAAACGAAAGCATCGGGGTCGGCATCAGCGTGGAAGCCAGATAGACTTTGATCCCGTTTGCAGCAAGTACTTTTGCCGCCTCTTTTGCAAACAGATCGGACTTGATGCGCGAATCATAGGAAATCGCCGCAGAGGGATTTTGGTACTTTCCCTTTACAAATTCTGCCAGTCCCTGGGTTGCCCGGCGG
>CALDJI010000220.1 GCA_937901805.1 uncultured Clostridia bacterium
GGCATTATGCCGAGGTACATCTTCTGCTTGAACCAGGGGAGCCTGGAAGCGGCCTGCAATTTTTTTCCGTGTGCAGCGAAGACGTCCTGGCCAGGAGCTGGCAGCACCTGGTCTTCACCCATTTGCAGGAAAAGGAACACCTGGGGGTGTTGACCGGTTCTCCGATAACGGATATGAAAATCACCCTGCTTAATGGACGCGCCCATCTCAAACACACAGAGGGCGGGGATTTCCGGCAGGCCACCTACCGTGCAGTACGCCAAGGCCTGATGCAGGCGGAAAATATCCTGCTGGAACCCTGGTATCAATTTCAGCTGGAACTCCCTACCCAAAACCTTGGACGGGCTATGGCGGATATCCAGCGGATGTATGGTTCCTTCGAACCGCCGCGGACTCAGGGGGAATTTTCTGCTTTGCATGGAAGAGCCCCTGTCTCCACCATGCGGGGGTACTCGTTGGAGGTCACCTCTTATACGAAAGGAAAAGGTCGCTTGTTTTGTTCTGTCGAAGGGTATTTTCCCTGCCACAATCCACAGGAGATCCTAACACAGACCGCCTATGATCCGCAACGGGATTTGGAAAACACACCGGATTCTGTTTTCTGCGCCCATGGGGCGGGTTTTCCGGTAAAATGGAATGATGTCCCCCAGTATATGCATCTGCCGGCATACAAAATTCCGGATAAGTCATAACATACAAGCATTTCCCCTGTTATCAGCACAGAAAATGTCCTCTGCAAACAGAAAACCCGGCGCCAAGGAACCGGGTTTTCTGTTCGTTTACATCAAGAGTGGAAAGCCAGAATCAAACCGGCAAAGACAGCGGATACTACCCAGTTCAAACTGAAAATTCGGATCCAGTCCCAAAGCCCCCGCAAGAAAGGAAACAATCGGGCTCTATCCATCAAAACCAATCGCAAAGCCCTTTCCAGTTGCGGCTGCATAATTAGCCCTCTGGGAATCCAAGCGCATCTGTCCTGGTATACACATCCTTGCCCCACCAGACCCGCTATCTCCGCAACGCTACCGGCATAGGACAGCATATTTTTGATTTCAGATAAAAAATCCCCCTTGTCATAGGCAAGGGGGATTTTTTCATTCTGATTACCAGCTGCGTACAACGTTCATATCCACATTTCCAGAAATCCCGGAAACACGGTTTTGCGAACTGTATTGCCAGATATCAATTCGATGTCCATAGACAGCCTCAAAGTTTGTAAACAGGAAGTGGGAACTGGAATTATAACTTGCAAGCCAGAGATCCAGATCGCTGAGCTGAGAAAGATACAATTGATTTGCTGCAAAATCGTAGTTTGTGTAGAACTTTGTCCGATAACCGTGGGAAGAAATGTAGTCGCAAAATGCACGGATGATATTGGTCCGCTGTTGGGTATTGGTATAATCCATGGTACGATAACAAATCGTTTCCATGTCAATGCAAATAGGGCCGGTGATATTCAGGCCATATTTTTCAATCAAACCAAGCACATAGGCAGCTTCATCCACAGCCTCCTGTGTGCTGATTGCGTTTGTAAAGAAATACAGCCCAACCTGAATGCCCGCAGCCTGCGCATTTCGTACATTCTCCACCCAATAAGTACTGTCTTCCTTCAACTGTCCATTGCCATATCCGCGGTATCCGCAGCGGATCAGCGCGTAGTCTATCCCATCCGCTTTTACCTTATTCCAGTTGATCCCAGACCCTTGTGCATAGGAAACGTCAATGGCGTTTCCAGAGGAGAGTACGCCGTTCGAATCAAAAAAGTATCTCCGATAAGAGCTCATATCCTCCACATAGTAAATACTTCCGTCCGCATTATAACTGCCGGTAACTGGTTTGCCATAGTCAAAAATCTGCCACCCAGTAAGCGGTTTTCCATTTTGATAATAATAGGTAGCGCCTCCTATGGTCTGCCAGCCATCCGAATAAGAGGGTTTCTCACCTCCAGAGGAGCTGGAACCGGAGGAATTAGAATCGGAAGAGCTTCCGGTTGAGGAATTTTCAGAGGAAGAACTGCCCGAGCTGGATCCGCTGCCGGAAGAGGGAGTGCTTGATGGAGGCGCAATGCCTGTATCTCCGGAATCAGTACCCGGCTTGGAAATAATCCCGCTGTCTCCTCCTCCGGTCTGCCCTCTGTCCGGGATCACATCGTCATTATGATCCTGCGTGGAAGCATCCTGCTGGACTGCGTCCTCGACCACTTCCTCGTTTACCTCCGGCAATTCTGTAATGGGCTCCGTTTTCTCTTCACTGCTTGCTTCTTCAGAGGACGCAGCAGACTGGGCGGCCATAAACTTTGCCGCAATCTCAGAGGCTGTTCCGCCGGTCACCTTTGTTGCCGAAAAGCCGTTTGCAGATTGGGAACTGGTATTTTCATACTGATTAAGGGCGTCGGCCGTTGCATCGGAAGGAAGCACTTGCGCGGCAAAATAACTTCCCCCGGATACTCCTGCTAAAATGGTACTGACCGAAAGCAGAAAGGCGAGAACTTTTACTTTTCCAATCATATTAAACCCCCGTCGTTTCTTTTATTATCCGTCCTTTTTCTTGCTTACCTTTAAGTATACATAAGTCACAAAGCAGTTTCAATAGAAGATATTACAAATTATCTGTGACGATTTTCTGTTTTTTGTTACATGGTAATTATACTCTTGAGAAAATACGATTTGTATTTTTTTAATCAGTTAAGAACTAACAGGTTATTCACATTTCCCACAGAGTTTTCAACTGCTTTTGTCCGTATTTCCACGTGGGTTTTAGTGGAAAACTAGGTGGAAAGTGTGAAAAATAATAAAATGCTCTCTATTTATTACATTTCGTATAGCAACAGTTCCTCTAAAATAGTTGAAAAAGATTATAAATGTTGACCAATTGACACAAAACCTGATTCAATTCCTGTTTTTACAACACTGTATCTTGGGGATGCTGTCTGTCAAGTAGGAAAAAACAAAAAAATCCAAGTTTTCCCGGCTTTTTTGGCGAACATACGTCCTGTGGAAAATGCCTTTTTCCTTTCATAACTGTTTGTATAGTATTCTCTTCCCCGCCAAACCAAAACCCTCCGCTTATCAGAGTAAAATCCTTTGATAAGCGGGGGTTTTACAAGTTATGATACAAACAGCCGCGCAATTGTGGTAAATACAAAGCAAACGATGATTCCCGCCAAGGTAGGTACCAGGAGGGATACTGCTGTCCATTTCAGGCTTTGGCTCTCCTTTTTGATAGTCAGGCAGGTAGTGGAACAAGGCCAGTGCATAAGAGAAAATAGCATGGTGCTGACCGCGGTAACCCAGGTCCAGCCATTAGACACCAGCAGCTGCCTGAGCGCATCCAAATTCGTCATATCAATCAACGTCCCGGAAGCCATATATGCCATAATCATAATCGGGACAACAATTTCATTTGCCGGGAACCCCAAGATAAATGCAAGCAGAATCACCCCATCCATCCCCAAAAGCCGGGCAAAAGGATCCAGAAATTCAGAACAGTGGGCAAGTAGGGTCATATCGCCCACAGATATATTAGCAAGCAGCCAGAGAATTAATCCAGCCGGCGCCGCAACACAGGCCGCCCTCCCTAATACAAAGAGCGTCCTGTCCAACAGGGAGCGCACCAGTACTTTTCCAATCTGCGGCTTCCGATAGGGCGGAAGCTCCAGCGTAAAGGAGGAGGGCACTCCTTTCAGTATTGTTTTTGACAACAAACGGGATACTAAGAAGGTCATAATTACTCCCAGTAGAATCACTCCTGTCAGCAGGAGCGTGGAAGTGACCGACTGCATCGGTCCTATGAAAGAGCCCGCGAAAAACATGGTAATAATCGCAATCAAAGTTGGGAATCTTCCATTGCAGGGTACAAAATTGTTGGTAATCATGGCAATCAGGCGCTCTCTTGGAGAATCAATAATACGGCAGCCTACAATGCCCGCCGCATTGCATCCGAATCCCATGCACATGGTCAATGCCTGCTTCCCGCAGGCATTGCATTTTTTGAAGTATTTATCCAGGTTAAACGCAATCCGCGGCAAATACCCCAGATCTTCCAAAAGGGTGAACAATGGGAAAAATATCGCCATAGGAGGAAGCATTACTGAAACAACCCAAGCAAGCGTTCGGTAGACGCCATGCACCAGCATGTCGCACAGCCACACAGGGGAACCCGCCCATGCAAAAGCCTCTGCCAACCGGTCCTCCACCCAAAACAGGCCGTCGGAAAGCAGCTGGGAAGGATAATTTGCCCCGGTGATGGTAATCCAGAAAATGACGGCAAGCAGAGCGATCATAATCGGGATCCCCGTCCATTTGCTTGTCAAAATCCGATCGATTTTCCGATCCCGTTCCAGATAGAGATCATTTTCACACCGGACAATTCCCTGACAAGTTTTTTCGGCCGCCATGACGCCGGCTGCAACCACCTGATCCAACAGTGATTCCCTTGAAATTCCCCTCTTTTCCAAATAATCAAGAGCCTCTTTGAGTTTTTCCTTTACAGGATGCTGTTCCAGCAAAGAAAAACCAAGATATCGGTTCAACGCCTGAATCAACGCCTCATCGTAGTCTAATAGTTTCAGTGCAAGCCACTTTGCTCTGATCTTTCCCTTTACCTGTTCTTCCACTACAGGTTCCAAAATGGCAACCGCCTCTTCAATCGGCGTTGCATACCGGATTTGCAGCGTATTTTCTCTATTTCCCTCCTTGAGTAGTGTTTGGATTTCCTGCATCAGCCGATCCAGCCCCTTCCCTGACCGGGCGGACGCCGGGACTACCGGCACACCCAGTCTTCGGGATAATTCCGGCAGATCCAAAGAAAGTTTTTTTCTCTTTGCCTCATCCATCAAATTCACGCACACAACCACATTTGAGGTGATTTCAATGGTCTGGAGCACGAGGTTCAGGTTTCTCTCCAAACAAGTGGCATCGCAGACGACTACCGTAGCGTCTGGGTTTCCAAAACAGATAAAATCCCGTGCCACTTCTTCCTCTGCGGAATGGGCCATCAGGGAATAGGTTCCCGGGATATCTACCAGGATATAGGATTCCCCCCTATATGTACAATTCCCCTGTGCATTGGTGACCGTCTTACCAGGCCAGTTCCCGGTATGTTGGTGCAGATTCGTCAATTCATTGAATACCGTGCTTTTGCCTACATTCGGATTTCCTGCCAACGCAATTACTTTTTCGTTTTTTTGTGCCCTGTGGATTTCAAAACCGGAATCCACTGCATGCAATCCGGTAGCCCCATAGTACTGCTCAACTCCTCCGTTTATTCTGACTGTCCGGGACAACGACATCCCGGACAGCGTCTCAACGCGGCTTTCTTTCAGTGTACCAAAACCGTTGCCGAATCCTCTGCCCGCAAAGCGATCACTGCCCCCCGGATTAAGTATGCAACCGGATCGCCCGCAGGACTTTTATGCAGGCATTCTACCCGTGTGCCTTCAATCAGTCCAATATCCTGGAGTCTTCTCCGCATGCTCCCTGTGGCAAGCAGCGCATGGACCTGTGCACACTGTCCTCGTTTCAGTTCTGTCAAACTCCTGTCTGTATTCATAAATGGTTCCACCTCAACATATGCATTAGGATAGGGAAACTTACTTTCCTACGGCTATTATATGCGGATAGGATGTCAGTGTGACAAATTGTCCACCGTTTTGGGGAGGCCCAAATGAAAAACCATTCTGATTTTCATACATTAAAGGGATATCAATTACAGGAATCCATCAAAATTACTCCTTCTATGGAAGATTATTTGGAAATGATCTGCCGGATGGCACAAAAAGAAAAAACAGTCAGGATCAACGAATTAGCAGGTTTATTAAATGTAAAACCTTCGTCTGCCTCTAAAATGGTGCAAAATCTGCGGGATGCCCAACTAGTCAATTTTCAGAAATACGGGTATATTACACCTACCCAGAGAGGCTGGCAAATGGGTGAATATATGCTTTTCCGCCACGATATCCTCTGTTCTTTTCTCTGTGAGCTCAATGGGACGGACAGCGAATTAGAACAAGTAGAAAAAATTGAGCATTTTATTGACAGTCGCACTATTCTTAATCTGGAAAGATTAACACAATGGATGAAACAAAATAAAAACAGTCGGTAAAGTAAAAATCACTTTACCGGCTGTTTTTATTCCAAAAATTTATATAGTAAAAAAAGAAGTATCCAACTGGATACTTCCTTTTTGGCTCCCCCTGTCTGGCTCGAACAGACGACCCTGCGGTTAACAGCC
>CALDJI010000221.1 GCA_937901805.1 uncultured Clostridia bacterium
GATATCTTACAGGAGGGCGGCAAACTTTACACCCAGATTAAAATTGATGAGATCGACAATCTGGGCGCTGCGAAAATCCGTATCCGCAGTCTGCTTGCCGCCATGGAAGAAAGGGGAGAATAACCATGGCAAGGGATTACAGCCCCGTGGAATTCACCAAAGAGATGAGGAAGACGCACACCATCCTGGTGCCGATGATGCTCCCCATCCACTTTAAAATTATCGAACAGGTCTTAAACCAATACGGGTATCATGTGAAAGTACTGGAGACGGACGGGCGCCGGATTGTGGATGAAGGACTGAAAAACGTCCACAACGACACCTGTTACCCTGCCCTGCTCGTCATTGGGCAGATGATCGACGCACTCAAAAGCGGGGAATACGATCCGGACAAAACCGCTCTGATGATTACTCAAACCGGCGGAGGATGCCGGGCTTCCAATTATATCTACCTGCTGCGCAAAGCGCTCAAACAAAGCGGTTTCGGCAATGTACCGGTCATCTCCATCAACTTTGCAAACCTGACCGGGAAAAGCGGTTTTGCCCTCACCCCTTCCCTGCTGACGCGCCTGCTCTATGCCGTCCTTTACGGGGATCTGATGCTCTGGCTTTCCAACCAGTGCAAACCCTATGAGAAAACAAAAGGCGATACAGACAAGATGATTGACAAATGGGTTGGGGAACTCTGCCGCCAGCTCTCTTCGGCGGCCTTTATCCGCACGGGAACAAATTACCGGCGTATGGTGAAGGATTTTGCTTCCATTGCGCGGGTAAAGGCGCGCAAACCCCGCGTCGGCGTGGTCGGGGAGATCTACATGAAATACGCTCCGCTCGGAAACAACCATCTGGAGGATTTTCTGATCGCAGAAGGGGCGGAACCGGTAGTCTCCGGCGTGCTGGACTTTTTGATGTACTGCCTGAAAAATAATGTGGTGGACGTCGATCTCTACGGACAAAGACGCGGAAGAAAGCTTGTATGCAACGCCGCGCTGGCCATTGTTCAGCACTGGCAGAACAAGATGATTAAAACTGTCAAAAAATACAGTGATTTCCGTGCCCCTACTCCTTTTTCCGAGTTAGTCTCCCTGGTAGACGGCTTCATTGGGATGGGAACCAAGATGGGCGAAGGCTGGCTGCTGACCGCAGAGATGCTGGAGCTTATCCACAGCGGAGTTAACAACATTGTCAGCGCACAGCCCTTTGGCTGTCTGCCGAACCACATTATCGCTAAGGGGATGTCCCGCAAGGTCAAAGATCGATACCCGCAGGCAAATATTGTCGCGGTGGACTACGACCCAAGCGCCACCCCGATTAATCAGGAAAACCGCCTGAAGCTGATGCTTGCCAATGCAAAGCTTGCAGAAGAAATGGCGGGCACGCCAAAGGCTTCCGCACAGCCTCTAGTGGATCTCAGTGAAAATACCAAGGAGAAGCAACCTGCAAATATGGCTTAGCAGAAAGGATTGGACAGATATGCAGAAATTCCTGCTCTACTATCTCTGTTTTTGGATTTACAGCTTTTTAGGATGGGCTGTGGAAAGCACCTTTTGCTCCATCAACGAACAGAAAGTAATTAACCGTGGGTTTCTTTCCGGGCCGATTTGCCCGATTTACGGGTTTGGCGCGCTGATTGTCATCTTATGCCTGACCCCGTTTCTTTCCCATCCCCTATTCCTGTTTATTGACGCAGTGGTGCTGACCAGTATTCTGGAATACTTTACAAGCTATTTAATGGAAAAGCTTTTCCATGCAAGATGGTGGGATTACTCTCACCACCATTTTAATTTGAACGGGCGGATCTGCCTGGCGACCTCTTTGTCATTTGGCGGATTGTCCGTCTTTGTCATGTATTTCCTGCATCCGAGTGTCGTCCGCCTGATTGGGATTCTCTCCCCTTTTTGGCAGGCAACGTCCGCCGCTCTGATTTCCGTGATCTTCCTTGCCGACTTTTCCACTACAATCCGAGGGATGGTCAGTTTTCAGCGCAAGATGCAGAAACTGGCGGAACTTTCTGCACAGATTAAGGAGAAGCTCGACGCAATCCACTGGAAAAACGAGCTGCCCGTTTGGGAACGGCTGGAACAGTTCTTTCAGGAAAAACGGGAGGAGCATGCGGAAATCGCAGCGGATGCCAGGGAATCCATCCATGCCCTGGCAGATCGCCTGAGCGCGCTCAATCTCCACCCGGGATTTATCCAGCGGCGTTTGAAACGAGCGTTCCCCCATCTGGTTTTTCACCGGAATTTAGAACAGGCCCGTTCCCTCAAAGAATGGCTTGACAGCAAACGCAAACACAAAGATGAAAACAAAGAGTAATGAGAACCCCCGGAGTTTTTCTCCGGGGGTTTTTGAACAATTCCCTCCTCACGGCATTGGAGGCGCACTTAACTTTGATAGGAAAACTCTCTGTTTTTTCAAAGCCTCCGCTCTGAGGGACAGCGGGCGCTTCCTATCGATTCTCATTCTCGCCAAATAGGAAAAACTGGCGAAGACGCGCTTTTTTCGTGCAAAATCGTTTTTTCCTCCCCGTTTTCCGGTTTGTGTCTTCACAAAAATATGGTATAATTACCGCATAGCAGGAATGATTCCTGAAATTCATACAGCAAAGCGTTCCTCTTCCAAACAAAGCGCTCGCTCAAGGCGGCCGCCATACAAAAGATTTTCCAGAATATACCCCTTCTTTCAGGGACGTCATAATCTCTGGAAAGCTTTCTCGGACGTCTGGCAGGCGAGGAATCTTTTCCGCTGAACCAGAACTGTGAAACTTTCACCGTATTACCATCATCAAAAGGAGAATGAGTATGGGTATTATCAGAGCTGTTACCGGAGCCATCGGCGGCGCCCTTGCCGACCAGTGGGAGGAAGTTATTGAAGCCGGAAGTATGAGCGACACCACAGTAATGGCGCCCGGTGTAAAAGTCCGGGCAAAGGATAAACGCAACCAAAACACCAAGGGGACAGCTGATTTGATTTCAAACGGTTCCGTCATCCATGTCGGACAAAACCAGTTTATGCTGCTGGTAGACGGCGGCAAAGTGATCGACTACAGTGCGGAACCGGGATATTTCCAGGTGACAAATACTTCTGTTCCCTCCATGTTCAACGGGGAGTTCCAGGAGGCTTTGCAGGAAACCTTTGACCGCATCCGTTTTGGGGGCGTATCTCCCCAACAGCAGAAAGTCTATTTTATCAATCTTCAGGAAATCAAAAATATTGCTTTTGGCACGACGAATCCAATTAACTATTTCGACAACTTCTACAATGCAGAGCTGTATCTGCGCGCTCACGGCTATTTTTCCATTAAGATTACGGATCCCCTGCTGTTCTACGCAGAAGCGATCCCACGCAACCAGGAACATGTTGAAATCACGGATATCCATAAACTCTACCTGGCTGAGTTTTTGACTGCGTTCCAATCTGCCATCAATCAGATGTCCGTGGATGGTATCCGCATTTCCCATGTTGCTTCCAAAGGGATGGAACTGGCAAAATACATGTCCACCATCCTGGACGAGGACTGGACCCAGCGCCGCGGCATGAAAATTGAGTCCGTAGGGATCAACAGCATCTCCTATGATGAGGATTCCAAAGAACTGATTAACCTGCGCAACAAAGGCGCCATGCTCTCCGACGCGGCGGTCCGCGAAGGCTACGTGCAGGGTTCGATTGCGCGCGGACTGGAAGCGGCAGGTTCCAACTCTAACGGTTCTATGGCAGGGGTTATGGGAATCGGCATGGGGGTGCAGGGGGCAGGAAACTTTATGGCCTCCG
>CALDJI010000222.1 GCA_937901805.1 uncultured Clostridia bacterium
TTCTTACCGGGCTGGACTGGATGACCTTTTGAAAAAGATTGAGTTCCAGTGCCATCTGGCATTTGGGACGTTTTCTGACCCTGATTCCGTTGAAAAGACGGCGACGGAAATGAAAATCAGCAAACAGCGTAGTTATACGGCGGTGCGGGATATCCAAAAATCCCTGGAAACTGCAATTTCTGACCTGGTCTATGCAATGGACAGGCTGGCGACCTTATACCATCTGGCGCCGGAGGGGAATTATGAGTTATCCTGTCAATGGCACGACAGTGTTTTGCAGGATGAGGAAACCCTGCGGATGCTTGACCGGGACGACGCATTAAACGGCTTTATCCCTAAATGGCACTATAACAAGCGCTGGCGCAGTATGACGGAAGATGAGGCAAAACAGGCTGTACAGGAGGCACAGGCAGAAGTTTCTTCCATACCGTCACTGACGTTTGACGATACCGGGTCTCAGGGGGGGAGGATAATGTGACGACCGAAACAGGAAAATCGCTCAACGGTGCACAGACACAGGCGCTGATAAACGTCATGGGACAGTACGCTTCTGGTGCGATAACGCTGGGGCAGGGAGTGAACATTATCGCAACCGCAATCGGCATATCCAAGTCGGAAGCGCGTGAGTTGATTGAGGGGGCCATGTAATGCTCTCACCGGAGTATCTTGATAATCTTCCAGATCCCGTTGTGCGGCTCTTCCAGGACGTGGAGGACGACATCGTGCGGGATATGGCGCGCCGGATCAAGAAAATGAACGGCCTGACCGATACCGCAGCCTACCAGGCGTGGCGGTTGGAGCAGACGCAGTTAATCCGCAAAGAGATTGTCACCCGGTTGTCCAAAATGTCCGGAAAGATGCAAGCGGAGATCCGCAAGATCTTACAGGATGCGGGGACGGAGACACTGCTCTCTGACGATGCGCTCTATACGGCCGCCGGTCTGTCGCCCGGGCCGGTCAATGACAATCCCGCCCTGCTGAATCTGCTCAATGCAGGATATCAGCAGACGGCCGGGACTTTCCAGAACATTACTGCAACTACTGCCAACACGACGACAAAGCAGTTTGAAAACGCGCTGGATCACGCCTGGTTACAGGTTTCGTCCGGTGCATTTGATTATCAGACTGTCCTCCGCCACACGGTGGACGCGCTGGCCAAAGAGGGAATCAAAGCGATTGTCTATCCTTCCGGGCACAGTGATACGCTGGAAGTCGCCGTCCGAAGGGCTGTCCTTACCGGGGTCAACCAGACGGCTGCAAAACTGCAAGTTGCCCGCATGGATGAAATGGGATGGGATCTGGTAGAAGTCACCGCCCACGCGGGGGCAAGGCCGTCCCATGCCCTGTGGCAGGGGAAAATCTACAGCCGCAGCGGAAAAAGCAAACAATATCCTCCGCTTTCGGTAACAGGATATGGCACCGGCGCCGGGCTATGTGGATGGAATTGCAGGCACAGCTTCTATCCGTACTATGAGGGACTTTCCAGGCCGAACTACACGCAGGAAGACCTTGAACGGATGGAGCGCAGGGAGTTCACCTACAATGGGCAGGAGATGACGCGCTATGAGGCGAGCCAGATACAACGATACCTGGAGCGGGGAATCCGTAAATGGAAGCGGGTCTACCTTGCGGAAAGCGCCGCCGGGCTGGACACGACAAAGGCAAGTACCAAACTTGCGCAGTGGCGTGCCCGGCAAAGGGACTTCCTGGACAAGACAGGTCTGTTTGAGGACAACATCCGGCACAGGGTTTCCGGTTTTGGGAGAAAGCAGGCTGCGAAGGCAGTAGCGACCGCGCAGAAGCCACATAGCGAATGGCTGAAATCCATAGGAGCGGAAGATACTTCCTTAAAAACGGTTGCAAAATACTATAAGGGAAAGTACAATAATGTTTATGAATACCAATTGTTGATGGGATATAATCGGGCTGTCAAAAAGGGGGATATCTCTCCACTGGTTGGTATGGATGTTTATCGGAAAACTGCTGATGATATACAAAACAAGATTGTCGGGATTAAAACGGCAAATGGTGTCCATATTCAGGGATTTTCCACGCATTTTGTTGACCGCGTCATCGGGCAGACTGGAGATTCCCACACAGGACTGCGGCAGGGCGTATCTGTGGAGGACGCGCTGGACGCTCTGGTAAACCCGGTCCGTATCAGTGAACCGAGAAAGCTGGCAGACGGCGATATCCGCCAGACCTTTTATGGGAAAAAAGCTGCTGTTGCAATCAGTATAAGGGATAAACGGCTGATTCAAACAAATCCAAGAGGAGGATGAGAGATGTGCTAAATATGAAAAAAACGTCAAGGGCTTTTTTAAAAGAAAATCTACCGGAAGCATTGAACACCGATGTTCTGAACGAAGCTCTGGACATGTTATTTGACCTCATCGAAGAAAAGGGCTTTGCCCCGCCGCACTATCAGGATTACAACGACTTTGGCCGAGAGGCGCAGAAAGTTTACGACGATTTGTATTATAATAACTAATCACAGAGAAACCGCTCTGATGAAATCAAAGCGGTTTTATATCAGATAACGCAAAGGGCTGCCCGATGGGCGGCTCTTTTTGTTATACAAATTTGCCCCTGCCTGCCGGGCTTTAAATGCAGGATAGGCCGTGCGCAGAGTGGGCTGCGCGTTTACAAATTAAATCTGGCTGAAGGAGTACGACATGGAATTTTTGAAAGACCTTTTCGGCACGGAGGCTTTGACCTATGACCAGCTGGCGGAAAAAGTAGCCGAAAAGAAGATGAAACTCGCGGATATTTCCACAGGCGCTTATGTGGGCAAGGAAAAATTTGATGCGCTCTCCCTGATCAAGGATAATCTGGAGACCCGCTTGAACGATGCCAACGCAAAACTGAAAGGGTATGACCCGGAGTGGAAGGACAAGGCACAGCAGGCGAAAGACGGCGCTCTGGCAGAGGTGGAGAAGCTCAAACGCGGATACCTGTACCAGCAGAAAGCTGCGGGGCTGAAATTTTCCAGCGAAAGCGCAAAAAAAGCGTTTCTGGCGGATTTGGAAGCAAAGAAACTCCCCGTCCAGGAGGACAGTCTGCTCGGGTTTGACGATTTTGTCAAGCAGTATCAAAAGGCAGATCCGGGCGCATTTTTGAGTGAACAGACCCCGCCGAAATTTTCGGGCCCCACCGGGGGCACACCGGCGGGCGGTACTGCGAAAGACCAGGCGAACGCAGCGCTTCGGGCAGCGTTCGGAAATTCCAATTAAAATCAGGAGGTAAAAATATATGCCAGTCAATGCAACCCTTTTACAACAGGCAGAGGCGCTCATCCAGGAGCAGGTGGTCAACTCCATCATGCAGGATACGCCGAAGCAGTCCGTTGTCATGCAGCTCGGGCGCAGGCTCCCAAACATGACAAGCAACCAGACCCGCGTCCCGGTATTGTCCATGCTTCCGATGGCGTATTGGATCAATGGGGAAACCGGATTTAAACAGACGACCAATCAGGCGTGGGAAAACGTCTATTTAACTGCGGGAGAACTGGCCGTTATCGTCCCTATTCCGGAGGCAGTCGTCAGCGACGCCAGCTTTGACATTGTCGGAGAAATCACGCCGCGCATTAACGAGGCCATCGGTGCAAAGGTGGACAGTGCAATCGTTTTTGGCAATAGCCGCCCGGTGGAATGGCAGAATGACCTTGTCACGCTTGCAAGGCAGGCCGGAAACAATGTATCCGGTGGGATTACCTATGACACTTTGATGGGTGAAAACGGCTTGCTTTCCAAAGTGGAACAGGCAGGCTATACTGTCAGCGGCGTAATGGCCGCAATGACTGCCCGTGGCGCTCTGCGCGGAATCAAGGACGACACAGGACGACCCATTTTTACAACCGATATGCAGGGCGCTACCCGATACGGATTGGACGGAGCACCGATGTATTTCCCCGAAAACGGCAGCTTTGACCCAAGTGTCGCGCAGATGATTGCCGGCAACTGGAACCAGCTTGTCTATTCTATCCGGCAGGATATCACCACGAAGATTCTGACGGAAGGCGTCATCCAGGACCCGGAAACCGAAAAAATTGTGTACAATCTCGCCCAGCAGGATATGATTGCGCTGCGTGTTGTCTTCCGTATGGGATGGGCGCTCCCGAATCCGGCGACCCGCCTGAACCCCGACCGCTCGAATGTCCCGTTTGCCTACATTGAAGCGGGAACTCCGGTGACTGACTATGCGGCAACCTTTACTGTGCAGGACAGTGAAAGCACTTCGGTAAAAGGTGCGAAGGTCAACGTCAACGGGGCTATCAAAAAGACCGGGGACGCGGGGACAGCGGTCTTTAATCTGCGAAACGGCACCTATCCGTATACTGTGAAAGCGACAGGGTATCGTACCATGACCGGGGAGATCACAGTCAACAGCGAGGCCGTTCCGGTTACGGTAAAATTCCCGGCGAAGGGGGAATAATCCATGTTAGTTTTGGACGCCCTGAAAGCCCTGTGTAAAAAGGCAACAGCCAAAGATTCCCCTTCCGGGGATATTTCCGGCGTACTCCATGATATGGCGGAAAACTGGCCTTCCGGAGGAAGTACCGCTGCCATTGACAACACGCTGACAAAATCCGGGCAGGCAGCGGACGCGAAAGCGGTCGGCGACGCCCTGGCCGAAAAAGTGGGGACGGAGGAAGCGGCGACCTCTGCAAAACTTGGGCTCGTCAAACAAGCGGCAGCTGTCCTGGATGCCGTAGCAGCGCCGACGCAGGAAGAGTTTAATGCTCTGCTTGCTTCCCTGCGCGCCGCTGGGATTATTGCAAACACATAACCAAAGAGAGGAAACCTGCAATGTATGCGGATTATACCTATTATCAGCAGTCTTATCGTGGAGAGATGATTCCAGCACAGGAGTGGCCTAAGATGGCCGCGCAGGCGGACGCCTTTGTCGATGCAATCACCTTCGGCAGGCTGCACCACGGATGGACGGTGACGGATAGCGTCAAAATGGCCTGTTGTGCGGTGGCAGAAGAGATTTTCTCTCAGCAGCAGGAAAAATCCGCAAAGGCAAGCGCGGCGGGTATCCGTTCTGAGAACACGGACGGATACAGCGTTGGCTATGCGGATTTCAGCGTCATCCAACAGGCAAACCGGAATAGGCGATTGGAGGCGGCGGAGGTTTTTCTCCCCGCCTCTGATCCTATCCGGTATGCTGGACTGTATGGGAGGCACTGCCAGTGGTAAAAGCAATAGAAACGATTACAGTTGTCAACCATTTTACAAAAGACGGGGAGGACAGGTATTTTTGTACAGTGATTCGCGGTGCGTCCTGGTATTGGCAGAACAAAACCGCGGTGAACAACGGCCTGCAATATGCAAGACTGCTCAAATGCCGGATTCCAATGGAAAACGCGCCCTCCGGCTTGCGAATCCGCCCGGGAGATAAACTTGTCAAGGCAGAACTGGACAGCATAACCGGCGCGGAATTTTCCAAGCTTACGCGGATGTATGAAGGGGCGACCGTCCTGGATGCCCATGAAAATACTTTTGGATTCAGTCCGCACTGGTATGTGGAAGGGGCGTAGGGGATGGTAAATAAGCTGCTTACTGTCAAAACTCCAAAGGGGGATCTCTATCAGCAGCAGGGCAAAACCGGAAAAATATCCATACAAATCAGATGGAACCCGGGATTTGGGCCCGAGTGGACAAAAGCCCTGCATACCGTACAGTCCATGTTTGACACGGAAGTACTGCGGACAACAACTCCCTATGTCCCGATGGATACGGAAATGCTGCGGCTTTCTGCACAACTGGCAAGCGATATTGGGGGCGGTGAACTGGTGTGGGCGACGCCCTATGCGGCGGCGCAGTATTATGATACATCGGATTCCCGTCCCTATTCTTCCCTTGCCGGCGCGCATTGGGGCGAGCGGAGCAAGGCCGATAATCTGAGCCATTATGCCTCTTTTGCGAAAGGAGCTGTCAAAAAAGTTGGTAAGTGAAATCCGGGACTGGCTGCGTACCTGCCCCCTGATAGACAAAAATGACCGGTTCAACGTCAATTACCTGGGCGCGGAACCGGTTGCCTTTTCCATTGAGGAAACACCCAATACGCCCATAATCCAGCAGTATCTGGACGGCTCTTCCATCCGGGAAAAGGCGTTTGCCTTGGCGGCGGTACAGGATTACTCTCCCGATATCCTCAGCCAGATCGCGAACAGCGGCTTCTGGGAATCGTTTTCCGACTGGGTGGAAACGCAGAACCGGAAGAGAAAATTCCCAGAGATGCCCGCAGGCAAAACAGCAAGAAAAATTGGGTAACCCCAAGCCCGGAATTCGCCGGGATTGAAACCAACGATGATTTTGTGCTGGCTATCCAGACGGACGCAGAGCAGGCGACCGAGAAAGACTACACGGTTGTGCAGAGCGGCGTGACCAGCCATGCGGCGTCCTTAAACCCGCAGACAGCGGATTCCCAGTATATCCGCACCGGGCTTGTCACTACTAAGACCGGCACACAGAGAAGTTTTGCCATTGCAGGTAATCGCTTGGCAGGCGATGATTTCCAGGATTTCTGCATGTCCCATGCAATCAAATTCGGGAAAGGCTCAAAAATTGTCGTCCCCTATGTGTATTTTTCCATGCTGACCGGCAAGGGGGAGAAAGGGACGGCCGCTCTGATTGTCAACGACGACCAGACCGGGGACGCAGGGAGCAACGCCTCTTTTTCCGCGGATTTAAAGAGCACCGCAGAACCTGCGGAATATACCTATTCAGCCGGAGTATAAGGGGGAAAAACCATGCAGGTAAACGGGATGGAATTAGAATTTAAAATCACAAATGCGAAGTTTGCACGGAAATATGAACAGGCGTTTGAGAAAATGAGGCATGCGTGTGAAGCCCTGCCGGATACGCTTGCAGAGAATATCCGCGCTCAGTGCCAGGCGGTGAAAAAACTGACGGATACTCTGTTTGGTGCAGGGGTATATGAACAACTGGGGCTGGATCCGGACGATTTGGATGAAAACTTGGATTTTGTCGACCGCATGATCCAGGAGGCCGCTCTGCAAAAAGAACAGGCGCTCCACCGGTATGACAAATACCTTCCGAACCGCGCCGCACGCAGGCATGGGAAATGAATCTGCTGATTGATGACCTGCCCGAAACTGTCAATGGAATCCCTATCTATACCGATTACCGCAATATGGTACAGTTTGAACTCCTGATGCAGGACGAAGAACTCTCTGGATTGGAAAAGGCCTCTCTTGCACTCAACCTGTTATACCGTGAGCCTGTCCCGGACTTTCAAACGGCCTGGGACGGGCTTTTATGGTATCACCATAAGGGAATGGAGCCGCAGGAAGAGAAAAAATGCAAACAGGTGAATCCCCCTGCGGTCCTGTATGATTTTGAGCAGGATGCGGGATATATCTACGCGGCATTCTGGCAGGTATACCGGATTGATCTACAGGCGGCTGCGCTGCATTGGTGGACGTTCCGAGATCTGTTGTTTCACCTCCCGGATACTTGCATGATGGGGAAAATCATGCAGATACGGGGCGTTGACCTCTCCGAAATGAAGGGCACGGAAAAGAAGCACTACCAGAAAATGAAGGCCATTTTCGCTATCCGGCGCAAGGATGCCTATGCAAATATGACCGCCGCGGAGCGTCAACAGCAATTACGCGAGCGGGTGTTGGAAAGATATCGGGAGGCGCAGAAGTGGCTGGACGAAAAGAACAAGTAAGATGCCCTTATTGTGGATATCGTATGCCCGTTTATTACGAAAAAAGGGCAGAATCCCATGGTCTCTGGATAAGGTGCAAAAACAAGCGCTGTAAAAAGGAATTTGAAATCAGAATAAAATAATAATCAGACCAGTGCCATTACGTGCCCGCGTCTTTTGTGAGGTGATGTGATGGCAAATGCTGATTTTACAATCCGGGGCGATACCAAATTGGACGGCACCGGTTTTACAAAGGGGCTTAACAAGGTCGACGAAGCCGCCCAAAAAGGGGCGGAAAAGATTGGGTCGGCGGTAGAAAAAAGGGTAAACAAACTGAGTGCATTGGCGAAAAAGGGGCTTGCGGTTGTCAGTGCGGCCTCTGCCGGCGCTTTGACAGCAATTGCAGCAACGGGCGTGAAATACAACGCCAGTATGGAGCAGTACCAGACCGCATTTGAAACCATGCTGGGCAGTGCGAAGGCGGCGGATACCCTTACCGAAAGCCTGAAAACGCTGGCGGCACAGACGCCGATGGCGATGTCTGATCTGGCGGATGCTTCCAAAACCCTGCTTGCTTTCGGCACAACGGCAGGCGCACTTCCCAGTACCTTAAAACGCCTGGGGGATATCGCATTAGGGGACGCGGAAAAGCTTGGTACGATGGCGACGGCGTTTGGCCGTATCCAGTCCAACGGGCGCGCCTCCATGGAAGAAATCAACATGATGATTGACCAGGGCTTTAATCCTCTGAATATCATTGCAAAAAAGACCGGAGAGAGTATGGAAGTCCTGCGAAAGCGTGTTTCTGACGGCGGGGTCTCTTTCAAGGAAATTTCCGATGCCATTGAGGTGGCAACCAATAAAGGCGGCCAGTTTTACAATGCCATGGAAGCGCAGTCCCACACTTTAACCGGACAGCTCTCCACTTTGGCAGATAATGCGAGCGCACTCGCCGGAGCCTTTGCACAGGGGCTTGCCGATACCCTTTCCGGGGAACTGCTCCCAACGGTAAACGGCTGGGTGGACGAACTGCTTGCGGCAGTGGAGGAGCAAGGCATAAAAGGCGCGATCTCGGTTTCCCAGGAAATCCTTTCGGAAGCGTCCCAGATGTTCGGGGCGGGTGCGCTGAATATTGCAAATGCCGCCGTGGATGTCCTCACCATGTTCCTGCCAAAAGGACTTAGTCGTCCGGTAAAGACGGCTGTGGACGGAATTACCAAGACGCTGAAAAACGGCGGGATAGATAAGATTATCGGTACCCTCACGAAATCCTTTGAAAACCTGTCCAAGGCTGCCGGGGACATTGCAAAAAAAGTGCTCCCCGTGTTTAACAAGGCTTTTGACTTTGCTGTAGATAATTTTGATACATTTGTCCCTCTGCTCGGTGCAGTGATTACGGGAATGAAAACCTACAAAATTGTACAGAGCGCGGCAAAATGGACAAGTTCGCTGACTGCGGCGGCAAAAGCGGCGAGCGCTGCAATGACAGCGGAATCCCTGTCCACTGCGGCAGCAACCGGCGCGTTGACACTTAAGCAGGCGGCTGTAGGGGTATTGACCGGAAAAATCGGCCTTGCAACCGCCGCGCAAGGGCTGTGGAACGCCGCCATGACGGCAAACCCGATTGGTATTATCACGGTTGCCGTAGCGGGGCTGGCCGCTGTCGTCGGCGGGCTGGTGCTCAATATGGAGCATGAGGCGGACGCCAGCGATGAAGTACTGGAAAAGAGCCGCCAGCGCCGGGAAGAAATGGAAGAACTCAACGCGAAGTATGAGGAAACCAAGCAGGCAGCGCAGGAGGCGGCGGAAGCCGACCTTGTACAGGTCGCCCATGTCGAAGAACTCGCGACCGAATTGATAGGACTTGCAGATGCAAATGGCAAGGTCAAAGATACGGACAAAGCCAGGGCGGATTTTATCCTGGGCCAGCTGAATACGGCGCTTGGCAAGGAATATGAGTTGACCGGAAACCAGATCCAGCAGTATGAGGATTTGAAAAACAGTGTTTACAAGGCAATCGACGCCAAAAAAGCAGAAATTTTGCTGTCTGCCTATGAGGAAAACTATAAGACCGCGATACAAGGCCGGGCAGAGGCGGAACAGGCACGGGCGGCAAGTTACCGGGCTATTGTGGATAATCAAGATAAAATTGAACATGCCAGTACACAGATATATGCGCTGGAAACTGAAATGCGAAAAGGGCTTGCCGAGGAAATGACCACTTTCGAGTACCAAAGGCTTGCTGAAAAGCGCGACCAGTATAAGGAAGAAATCCGTATTGCCGAAGAGCGGACAGAAGAACTCCAAAACACGTACTTGGCGGATCAGGCAAAGTATCAGGGCTATATGGATACAATCGGCACTTATGAATCTGCTTACGCCGCTATGCTGGAGGGTAATACCGAAAAGGCAATCGATCTGCTTGACAAACAAGGTGCAGCTTACAGCGATGCGAGAGTTCTCGCTGGAAAATCTGCGGAAGAACAAAAGCAGATTTTAGCGAATCAATACAACCAAGCCCTAACAGAATTAGAGTTGTATACAATCGAATACAAAAAAGGAACCGCCGGGACAAATAAGGAGCACCTGGAGCAATTAAAACAACATGCAGAGGACTGCAAACGTGCCTTTGAGGAAGTGGCAGGATATTCCGTCGATGGCTATGTAAATACAGTTGGCAGCGACGCGA
This sequence comes from uncultured Clostridia bacterium, assembly GCA_937901805.1. Taxonomy (GTDB): domain Bacteria; phylum Bacillota; class Clostridia; order Oscillospirales; family Ruminococcaceae; genus Pseudoruminococcus_B. The sequence goes on from CALDJI010000222.1 coordinate 10,373, forward strand.
GCAAGCAGCGCGTGTCGGAAGCCGTCAATAACATGCTCGGCGCATCGATATCTGCTGCCGAGGCACTCCTGCAAATCAACTCTCCATCAAAAGTGTTCCGCGACCGGATTGGCAAGATGATTCCGGCCGGAATGGCTATCGGCATTGAGCAGGGTGCTCCTCTGGTCGATTCGGCGTCCGAAGAAATGGCGGAACATGCCGTCCTACAGGCAAAAGCCGGGATTGCCGCTTTTCAGGCGCAAATCGCTATGGAATATTCCGCCCCTGTAGAAACGTCTTACACTACTCAGCAGCAGACTTCCACGACACAGAATATCCAAAATATTACATTTGAACAGCCGATGCAGGCCCCGGATGAAATCGCCCGGGAACTGCGAATTTTGCAGACTTACGGATTGGCAGGTGCACGATAATGGACGAAAATGTGATTGCGCGCTTTGTCCGGGATGATGGGAAAGAATTAGTCGTTGATGAAACGGATTGGGGCGCGCTGACCATCAATGGAGCGGATGCGGCAAGTTACGAAATTTTCACAGAGAAAAAGGCAGTTGGCGACGGGGACTATGTTACCGGTAGCCGTGTGAAATCCCGTAATCTGGAAATCGCGGCGGATGTCATGGACACGGAGAACAACGATATACTCCGGCACCGCGCGGTTTCTTTTTTTAATCCAAAACATAGCTTCCGGATTTATCTGACTTACATGGGGACA
>CALDJI010000223.1 GCA_937901805.1 uncultured Clostridia bacterium
TCTCCATGCCATTCCTTTAGAGCTTGTTTCCCCTGCTCACTCTCAAAAAATGCCTGCATCTGGGGAAGCAAAGCGCGGGCAAGACTTTCAACCGCTGACTGCGGTATTGGTTCTGTCTTGTTTTCTAAAACGACTTGATTGGCTGACACCCCTCCTTTTCTGTAACGCTCTTTTTCTTTCCCAGCTGGTAAGAGATTTGGGGTGGCTTGCCACCCCCTGTAGTCCCCCGCCAAGCAGGAAAGATTGTATGCCACAGTCTAACACGGGAAGCTTGCCATTTCAAGACTTTTGCGGGATGATATAAGGAATCATAACTTGCAAAATTATAATTCCCATAAAAAGAGGGAGTACATGGAAGAATATCGCTTCGAACATAAAGAACCTTTGACCCAGCGGGTGGTTTTAGCATTGAGAGTCAATACCAAACAGCTGAAGGAACAGTTGTGGCTGGGAACAGAATACGAGGTAGAAGCTGCTTTGCGTGGTTTGGATAAACCCCTGTATCTGTCCCAAACTCGCCCACTGGGGGCGTTTTGGTGCGAGTTCGGGAAAACTTCCGCTGATGGCTGGACGGAGGCTGTGTGGGCCCTTTTGGGGACGCTGTCGGCGCGGAAAGCAGCGGAGCGCATTGCCGGTGAGCGGAATGCGGCTGAACTTCTTTCCCAGCTGGTGATGGGGAATTCTGCCGCGCTGTATGCGACCATTCAGATTTGGGAGATGTACCTGCGCTGCTGCCGAGGAAGGGACAAACATAAAGCAGAAACTGCCCTGCGGGATTATGCGCAGCTGCTGATCCTGCCCTTTGGGGAATACTCGCCGGAGATGGCAAATTGGAAACGGGAAAAGCCGGTTGTTCCCGTATGGAATCATCGGGAAGACGCCAAGCTGGAAATTTGGTATCCCTATGGAGAAGTCCCCTTTGAATGTGCGGTAGTGAGCGGTTCCCTGCGACCGGCTCTTATTTATTACCGCCAGCGGATTCTGGACGCCGGCATGGTTATGCGCACCTGCAGCCAATGCGGACGGGGATTCTTTGCTCCGGATGCCCGCAGTAACCTGTGCAGTGAACGGTGCCGCAAGGCCAGTAAAAAGGCGGCAAGAAAGAGTTTCGACAGCAAATCCAAAGAGGAAGAATACGAGCAGGCGTACAAGCGGGAGTATATGTTCTGGTACAACCGCATCGACAAACTAAAAAAAGCCTGCGCGCCGTCCGAACAAGTCGAACGTGCACAGGCTGCACTGAAGCAATTCTGCAAAGAGGCACTGCTCCGCAAACAACAGGTCAAGCAAGGCAAAATACCCGCTGTACAGTTTACAAATTGGATGATTGGGCAAGAGCCTATTATTCAGGAAATTTGTGACGAGTAAAAGAAACAGGCTATCCACGTGGATAGCCTGTTTCTTTCTATATATCTCAGAATTCGAAAAGTTGGATAGCCAAATCCTCCTGATTATTTCATTGCATTTTTAACCTCGAGAATACTTCTTAAAGTTTTCCGCCTGCTCCAGTACTTCCTTATAGACATCATCCAGCGTTACAGGAGGATAGCCGTATTCGTCCAGCAGCAGAATCAAATCGACCTGCAAATTTGCTTTGATGTCATCACGGGTAGACCAATCAGTATAGCGGGACTTATCGTCAACAATGAGTTTGATTTTCTTTGAAAGCTCAAGCATTTTTTCATCCGGATATTCATTGTCGAACTCATATTTCTTTGCAACGGCTTTCAGAATATCATAAAAGGCTTTTTCCTCGTAGTCTATCCCTAATTTTTTAAAGGAGTCCTTTTCTGTTTTCAGCTCCGCAAGCAGATCGGCAAGCTTTCCGGCAATATCGTCAAGCACCTCATTGGCATAGGATTCATCCCTGCGGCGGTTATTGTATTCGTCAACCACCCGCTTTAATCTGTCTGCAAATTCTACACCCATGATTTTGTTGACCTTCTTGAATTCGTCGATTGCCTGTGAGAGTAGTCTTTGCAGAATTTTGATTTTGGTGTTCGGCAATTGGATAGCATTTATCTTGTCCATGTACTCATCGCTGAAAATGTCAACGGAAATATGTTTTCCGGTTTCAAATAATTCCTCGATACCATCCGACTGGATAGCCCCCTCCAACATTTCACGCACACGGGCGTTCATCTGCGAGATATCCGGGGCATCCCCCTTTGTCAGTTTGAAAAGGATAGAGCGGACAGCGCAGTAAAAATGGATATAGTCTTTTTCTTCGTCCGAAATCTTTTCGCTGGAGCTGCAAAGATTGAAAGCCTGCTTCATCCGCTTGACCGCTGCCATAAAGCGTGTTTCCAGTTCTTCTGACAGCTGCACATATTCGACCGCCCGATTGAGGCAGGCAAGCTGTTCCGTCGGAGAGCTCTCAAAGAAATCCCTGCTGTTAAAGCTGTGGAACATCTGCGCCAGCACTTCTAATTGGTCTTTGACGATGGTAACTGCCTGCTCTATACCTTCAAATTCATCACATTCAAAGTTTGTGTATTTCTTTAGAGCAAGGTTCATATTCTTTTTGATACCGATATAGTCCACAATCAAGCCCTTGTCTTTGCCTTCACAGACACGGTTGACACGGGAGATCGTTTGGATCAGGGTGTGCTGCTGAATCGGCTTGTCTATGTAAATGGTATCCAACTCCGACACATCGAATCC
>CALDJI010000224.1 GCA_937901805.1 uncultured Clostridia bacterium
AAAATGCATGGTGACAATCGGGAAATGATCCGCGCCAGACGGGATTTTTTGAACAAGGAATACTATCGATGTCTCCAAAAACAATTACAGAAAACAGTGTCCTCTATCTGCTGCCCGCGAAACAAACCTGTTTTGGTAGATGCCGGCTGTGGGGAAGGATACTATACTTCTGCCATGTACCAAGCTTTACATTCCGATTTGAAAGAGGACAACTTTTGTGTATATGGCTTTGACATGTCCAAAGAAGCCTTACGCATTGCATCCAAACGCTGCAGTCAGGTGCATTTCGCTGTTTCCAACCTGTTTTCCATGCCTTTATCGGATAATAGCGTTGATCTGCTGACTGAATTATTTGCGCCAATTGCTGACAGAGAATTTTACCGGGTATTGAAACCAGGCGGCATCCTGCTACTAGTTATCCCCGCAAAAAAACATCTTTTTGAACTAAAGCAGGCCTTGTACGACACCCCTTATTATAATGAAGAAAAAGTTATCTGCCTAAAAGGTTTTTCTTTCATGAAAAAGGAAAATGTTCGGGATAAAATCGTATTGTCCTGTCAGGAAGATATCCAAAGTTTGTTTAAAATGACGCCTTATTTTTACCATACCCCAGTCAAGTTTATCAGACGACTGGAGATGCTCTCCTACTTAGAAACCACTATCGATTTTGATTTGTTCTTTTTTCAAAAAGATTAAGATGACTTATTTATCTCTATAAGTTTTAATCTGGGAAGTTCATGTATTTACCCGTATAAGAAAGCAGCTGGAATTTTCCAGCTGCTTTCTTATATGGGTTGTTGATGAAATTCCTGAATGAGAGCTTTTAAAATCCGTTCTTCATTATCTGTCAAGCCATCTATCACCAGTACTTTTTTCTTTTCAATCCCCAAAATATAATCTGACGTAACACCATAGAGATTGGCAAGACGAACCAAAACGTCAATGGAAGGTGTTTTGATATTATTCTCATATCCGCTGATAGTTGTTTTGGAGAGGTTCAGCCGTTTAGCAACTTGCGCCTGCGTCATCTGTTTGCTCAACCTCAATTCACGAAGCCGATACCCAAAATCGTATACCATCTAAACCACTCCTTTCTATGTCTTAGCATAATACAAGGAGGTTGCTTAAAAGGGAAAAATTTGTCGAAAAAATCTCCTAAAAGATTACATTTCTTTATTTTTCTTCTTTTTTAGGCAATTATTTCTTTTCCAACGGTGACAAAAAGGTTCTCTACAGGAGAACAAATGACATCTTTCCAATAATTGAAAAATATGGTATAATATTAGGAAAAGAATTTGATTTTATCCATGGTATATCTGGATAAAAGTGCCTATTTTTGATACTTAGGAGGTAGCTTATGCCAATATTAACCCCAAAAAAGATAAAAGATTTTTTTATCGACGGAATTTTCTTTTTAATAGGTAGTTTTTTCTTTGCAATATCCGTCAATACCTTTACTGCACCGAATAACATTGCCCCCGGTGGACTAACTGGCGTTGCAACTATGCTTAACTATTTGTTTGGTATTCCGATTGGCACTGTTACCCTATTGATGAATATTCCAATTTTTTTGTGGGGCTTTTTCGAAGTCGGTTATCGGTTTATTCTGAAAACCATGATTGCAACTGCTCTTTCTTCAGTCATTATTGACTTAACCGTGGATATTCTTCCGCAATATAAAGGTGATATGTTACTGACCACTGTATTCGGCGGTCTTTTTGCCGGATTGGGTCTGGCTTTGATTTTTGTCCGCGGCGGAACAACTGGTGGTACCGATCTGATTGCAAACCTGATCAGCCTGCGGATACGTCATCTTTCCCTGGGAAGAATGATTTTGATTGTGGATATGATAATCGTTGTAATTTCTGCTTTTGTGTACAAAAGTTTTGAAAGCCCGCTTTATGCGACAATTGTTATTTTTATTACTTCAAAAGTTATTGACATCGTTCTCTATGGTGCAGATATTGGAAGCGGAAAGATGATTTTCATTATCTCACAAAAAAATGATGAGATTGCCCAGAAAATCATGGAGATGATTGGAAGAGGCGTCACCGAGTTGCGTTCCCGTGGTGCTTACACCAAACAGGAGGGAGAAGTACTGCTTTGCGCGGTCAGCCGTCAGGAAGTCTATAAAGTGTATGACATCATTCATTTAGTGGATCCAGATGCCTTTACGATTGTTGGAGATGCCGGGGAAATCAGCGGCGAAGGATTCAAGCAACTCCATAAAAAGCATGAAAAAGAAAAAAAGGACAAAATAAAAAGAAAAAATAAATAAAAACACAGGGGCGGCACTATGAACCGCCCCTGTGTTTTTATTTCTGTTATTCCTCTTTTTCTTTGTGAATCATCATATCCAGAATGGCCTCATTTGTTCCAGCCATTCCCTGATTGCCAAGAGAGGCAAGATTTTGAAGAGTATCTTCCACACTGGGTGCTACAATTCCATCATATCTGTCTGCGCCGACCCCATGGATAGCCAGCAAGGCAGAACGCATTGTTGCACTGACAGCAGTCGCAATTTTAATTGCACATCCAGGTTTGGCCCCATCACAGACCATACCAGAAATATCTGCCACCATGGTCTGGATCCCCAGTTCAATATTCTCTTCTGTTCCGCCAAATAAATAGATTATCCCCGCACAGGAGCCGATTGCAGCCGCAATCCCACAGCCGCATAAAACCGACAAGCGGCCCAGAGAGTGCTTCGTATGGATGGTAACAAGCAGGCTCATTGCCAATGCTTTCAGCTTCTTTTCCTCGTCAACTTTCAGGCGATCCGCAACTGCAATGATTGGGACTGTTGCAGTTATCCCCTGATTGCCGCTCCCCACAGCACTCATAACCGGTTTACGGCAGCCGGACATCCTTGCATCAGCCGCAGCAGCAGTCAATGCCACTGCATAGTTGGCAATATCGTCGGCAATAATTCCCGCTTCTACATTGCTCAATATACTTTTTCCGACCATGTGTCCATAATCATGTGTCAAGCCTTCCAGCGCAATGCTTTTATTGACGTTAACAGCTTCCCGCAGGAAAGTCAAATCCTCCAAAGTCATATGGTTGACCACTTCATAATAAATTTGCTGGACAGTCAGGCTGCAATCATCCTCCATTTTCGCGTTGCTCTGCGAAGCGGCTTTATCACATTGTGGAATGATGTTGAGCAATTCTTTCCCATTTTTAGAAATATAAACAAACTGATTATGGATATCCCGAATTATTGCTTTCGCCACGTCTTTCCCCTTAGTGCAGACTGCTTCGATATAAACTTTATAGTCATTTTCCGCCAGTTTTACATGGATTCTTTTCTCTGCAAGGAGCTGTTTTGCATTAGAAAAATCTTCTGGAGTCATACCTTCCAATACCAGCAGACCCTTTTCCGGTCTCGCGCTGATTACACCCATGGCCGTCGCAATATCCAACCCAACCATATCTGTATTGGGTACGCCGACATTCATCCCATTTTTCATAATATACTGGCTGACATAAATAGTCGTATCCTCTGGAATACCATCAAGCTGAGCCGCTGCCCCGGAAGCGCACAATGCCACTGCCACCGGTTCTGTACACCCCAGAGCAAGAGCAAGCTCACTTTTTACCAAATTGAGATATTTGTCCTTTAAACAGCTGCATTCTTTTGTCACCATAACCATTCTCCTCAATCATCAATTAATCCGGCCTCCCTATTCTCTATTTCTATTATAGTATAAAGCAATCAGGTTTTCCAATAGGATTTTTTAAATTCATCGAAAAATCGATATGTTTTTCTAATGCTGCTTGGAGAGAACTCAGAAATCCTATAAGGAGGGGCTATCTCCTTGCCCCTTTGATGATTGTTCCCAGAGTTTTTTACTATAAATCCTTGGTAAATAAAACGCAGTCAACAGGACAAACAGGACGACCGTGTCAACTGCTTTAAAAAACGGCACAAATAGAAGTAATATAATCACAAATCCAGAAACTACCCATATTTTTCCTGCAAACCGCTGCGTCTTTATCCACAGATCGTCGTTTGCATAAGCCCAGGGGGTCTTTACACCTGTATAAAAATTTTTTGTATATTTAGGAAGACGATTGCCGAAAAAAATAAGCAACCCTCCAGCCGCAAGGAAAAGAACTGCCCGGACAAACCGGAAATCCATTACTGCCAAATTGAGAAATCCCAATCCGTTTAAGAGAACCATCCACTCACAACCAAAAAGAACCAATATAAGAATCAGACGAATCCATTGAGAAGTTCTCGTATTGTTT
>CALDJI010000225.1 GCA_937901805.1 uncultured Clostridia bacterium
GGTTTCAAAATAATCTTCCTGAGTAAGCCTGCGCAGTATGGGATATACCGTGCCTTCATTGATTTCCGTATAAGAGGCGATATTTTGCACCACTTCATACCCATACATATCATGCCGGTCAATTAAAGCAAGGATACACATTTCGATTACACCTTTGCGAAATTGTGTGTTCATGGATTCACCACCTTTATCCGTATTATAGCACAGTACTGTTTATTACACAATACTAAATTTAAAAAAATACTTGGTTTTATATATTATTGTGCATCATTTATAACCAAGGCATTGTATACAGAAGTTTTTCTCGAACTCCATATAAAATTCCTCTATCTTTCCCACAGGGTTCAAGATATAATGACTATAATCGAAACAGTACATATAGAAAGGGGATTGTTATGAAATTTGGAGTGAGTTCTTATTCCTTTGTCAAAAAGCTGAACAGCGGGGAAATGACTCTGTTTGACGCAATCGACTTTGCAAAAGGCGCCGGATATGACGCCATGGATTTTGCGGATTTTGCCCCTGTTGAACTGGCAGAACCGGATTTCGCAAAACGCGTCCATGAAAAATGCATAGAAGTAGGGATTATCCCCTCCTGCTATGCGGTCTGCGGTGATCTTGTCCGTCCGGACGGTCGTTCAGTGGAAGAGGAAATTGCACGCGTTAAACACCATGTGGACATTGCAGAAATTTTGGGCTGTAACAAAATGCGTTTTGATACGACCAAATATTACCCTGAAGATGGTTCCTGCAAGAGTTTTCGAGATGTGGCAGATCGCATCGCCCCCATCATCCGGGAAATCAGCGAATATGCCCGCACCAAGGGGATTTTGACATTATCGGAAAACCATTATCAATTTTTCCAGGACAGCGAACGCATGGACTATCTGATGGAACAGGTACACTGCGACAACCACAAACTCCTGATCGATGTAGGGAACTTCCTTTGCGCAGACGAAAACCCCATTCACGCAGTTGGACGGCTTTCTCAATATGCAGGTCATGTCCATGTCAAAGATTTCCTGTTCCGTAACGGCGACTCCATCAGCCCTTTTGCCATCTGGGGAAAACCGGATGAATCGGTGGAGCACAATAAAGATGGAAAAATCATGCCTGCTTTTTCGAAAAAAGGAGCAGACGGAATCCCCTATGGAGGAGGATGGCTGAAAACCCGCGGGAATAATTTCATCCGTGGAACTGTCCTTGGAAACGGGATTGTCCCCATTCATCAATGCTTGGATCTGATTCACAGCGCTGGATATGACGATGTGATTGCACTGGAATTTGAAGGATTGGAAGAACCATTGGATGCTGTCCGGCTGGGACTAAAATACATGCAGCATTTCTGTGGACAATACCGTTAACTACTTTGTCCGTATCTTGTTATTCATACGAAAAAGAACCGGGGCTTAAAAAGCCCCGGTTCTTTTTGTGTTTTTATTCTTTTATTCCGGCATGATATTCCTGCAGGCATTTGGCTTCGATCTCTTTTCCGCCCTCATGAACCGCCTTGATTCCCTGTACCGCCGCATGTGCTGCCGCCAAAGTAGTGGCATAGAAAATACCATACTTGATTGCCGCCTTACGGATATAACTGTCATCATGATGGCTTAGAGAACCTGCCGGTGTATTGACGATAAAGTTGATATGCCGGTTTTTAATTTCATCCAGTACATTCGGCGCTCCCTCGTGTAGTTTTTTGGTCTGCACACAATCAATACTGTGCTCCCTGAGCAGGCTGGCCGTGCCGCTGGTTGCCACAATTTTAAAGCCCTGTGCAGCAAACTCCCTTGCCACATCAACCACTTCTGCCTTATCACGATCGCTAACGCTGATAAAGACAGTGCCGCCCAGCGGAATTTTGGTTTTGGTCGCCTCCTGTGCACGGTAAAAAGCAAGGCCAAAGGAATCTGCCAGACCCAATACTTCACCGGTAGAGCGCATCTCCGGCCCAAGCAGAGGGTCGACTTCCGGGAACATATTGAACGGGAAAACCGCCTCTTTGACGCCGCAGTGGCTGACTTTATGGTGTTTGAGACCAATAAGCGGAGACTGTGCCCCAGTCAGAGGAAGGGTCATAATCTTTGTAGCCAGAGGAACCATCTGAATTCCCAGTACTTTGGAGACAAGAGGAACTGTCCGAGAAGCACGCGGATTTGCTTCCAGCACATAGATGGTATTGCCTTCAATGGCATACTGCATATTCATCAGGCCGCGCACACCCAGTTCCAGTGCGATTTTTTTCGTATATTCATTGATTGTCGCCAACTGTTTCTCGCTCAGATGGACGGACGGGACGACACATGCAGAGTCTCCAGAATGGACGCCGGCAAGCTCAATATGTTCCATAACCGCCGGGCCAAAGACCCGTCCCCCTCCCGCCAAGAACATAAGAGGGGCGGAGCATCAAAGGATAGCCGATATCATCCGCCGCACGTTTCGCATCCTCCACAGTAACGGCCATCTCCGCCTGCGGCATGGGAATTCCGAGTTTTTCCATCATTGCACGGAACTGATCGCGATCCTCTGCCAGATCAATAGCCTCTGGAGAGGTTCCGAGAATGGTTACTCCGTTTGCTTTGAGTTCCTGTGCGAGGTTGAGCGGGGTCTGCCCGCCAAACTGGGTAATAACTCCGACTGGTTTTTCCCTGCGGTAAATACTCAGAACATCCTCCGCAGTCAATGGTTCAAAATAGAGACGGTCGGAGGTGTCATAATCCGTGGAAACGGTTTCCGGATTACAGTTGACGATAATCGTTTCAAATCCCAGGCGCCTGAGTTCAAATGCGGCATGGACGCAGCAATAGTCGAATTCAATTCCCTGGCCAATCCGGTTCGGACCGCCGCCCAAAATCATGACTTTCGGTTTATCAGAAGGAACAACCGCCGTATCGGTTCCCTGGTAGGTGGAATAATAATAGGAGGCGTCTTCAACACCGCTGACCGGAACTTCTTCATAAACCTCTTCCATACCAATTCGTCCGCGCTGCTCCCGAATAGATTCCTCACTGATTTCAAGAATTTTTGCAAGGTATTTATCTGAGAACCCATCGCACTTCGCCTGGCGCAACAGTTCATCCGGCAGTTCTTTTCCGTGGTAGGCGAGCATCTGCTCCTCGAGATCCACGAGTTCCTTCATTTGTTCCAGGAAATAGCGTTTGATCTTGGTTTTTTCATACAGGACATCCAGATCCGCGCCCTTGCGGATGGCTTCATACAGGATAAACTGGCGCTCACTGGTGACAGTATCAAGCATTTGCAGCAATTCTTCTAAAGATTTTTCATGAAAATCCTTAGCAAAGCCCAGGCCATAGCGCCCGGTTTCCAGACTGCGGATCGCTTTCTGGAACGCCTCTTTATAGGTCTTGCCAATACTCATCACTTCGCCAACGGCACGCATCTGCGTACCAAGTTTATCCTCCGCGCCCTTGAATTTTTCAAACGCCCAGCGTGCAAACTTAATGACGACATAATCTCCCCATGGCTCATATTTGTCCAAAGTTCCTGCTCTCCAATAGGGAATTTCATCGAGCGTCATTCCACAGGCAAGCATTGCAGAAATCAGGGCGATTGGGAAACCGGTTGCCT
>CALDJI010000226.1 GCA_937901805.1 uncultured Clostridia bacterium
AATTCTCTGGGACTTGCCGTCTTGCTGATCCTGCTGTTTTCTCCGGGTGCCGCAATGGATCTCTCTTTTCAGCTCTCAGTTACTGCAACGCTGGGTATATTGCTGTATCAGGGATTGTTTCATAAACGGATACGGGAATTTCTCTTTTCCCATGGGCTTTCCTCAAAATTGCTCCTGTATGCGGTCGATGGAGTACTTTCCAGTATTCTGATTACATTTCTCACCTTCCCTCTGGTAGCGATGAGTTATGGAAGAATATCACTGATAGCACCGCTCACAAATTTGTTTTTCTCTCCGCTGGTCTTGGCGGAATTGGCTGCGGGTTTTGCATTTTGCCTGTTTTCTTTCATCCCGTTTTTGTCTTTTTTTCTCCCGGCAGCCGGTTTCTTTTTAAATTTGGCCGGCTCCTGTATGGGTCAGGTATCCCATGTGCTGGCGGAAATCCCTTATGTCTATCCGGCGGCGGATGCGGGATACCTCTATATTTGGTATTTTGGTACGCTGGGATTGTTTGTCCTGTGTTTTCTGCTCAGTAAAAAACGAAAACTCTATTTGCATGCAGGACTGCTCAGTATCTGTGTACTGTGCATGGGTATTCTCTCTTACCAGTTTTTGATGCGGGATGTCGTTCAGATTGTTGCCCTGGATTCTCAAAATCCTTCGAATCTTGCGATTATTCAGAATGGACATGCCGTTGCGGTTGGAGCTGGAAGCGGAAGTCACCTGGCTTCTACTACAGCCGGCTACCTGAAATCCATGGGAATTGACTCATTGGATGTCCTGATTTTGCCGCGTACAAATTCCAATTCTGTACGGGCGGCAAACCGCTTTCTGGCTGAGATGCAGACGGATGTAGTCATCGGAAATGAGGCGCTTTACAAGGAGCGGGTGAGCGGAGAACTCTATCCTTTTGACAATATGAACCTTTCTTTGTGGAAAGATATGGAGATTTCCATTGATACGGATGGGGAGAACTCCCGTATTGATGTAACGGTTGGCGGAAAGCGGATCAGTATTGTCCATGGTGAGGTCTTTTTCTCAAAAGAAGAGCGTGTGGATGTTCTTGCATTGAGCAAAAATGCAAAGGTGGATACACTCCCAGCATACAATCCGGAACAGATTTTGCTTGGTTCCGGTGAAAAAACCTATCAGGACTTGCAGGAAAGCGGAGAGGATCTTTCCGGATATGAATCCTTTTCCGCTGCTGAGGGGAGAATCCTCAGCTATAAAAATGGCGGGGAAATCAAACAGAGAAAGGAGCGCGGATAACAATGAAAATTTCTCAGGAAAATGCGTTTGCAAAACATATCAAACAGGCGCCCTTATCTGGGATTTATCTGCTGTATGGCCAGGAAACCTATCTGGTACAGTCCTACACGAAGCGCATGGTGGAGTTGAGCGTGGAGCCTTCTGCGCAGACTTTTAACTATAACCAGTTTGAAGGGAAAGCCCTCTCCATTGATGAACTTTCCAGTGCGGCGGAATCCCTGCCTGTGTTTGCACCGGTGCGCTGCATTGTGGTCCATGACTTTGCAGCGGATAGTATATCTGCGGCAGATCAGAAGAAACTACAGCAGTTGTTTTCGGATTTTCCTCCCCAAACCCTGCTCATATTTTCCATTACCGGATCGGTTCCGGATATCAGGAAAAATGCGAAATGGAAAAACTTCAGCTCTTTAGTGGAAAAGCATGGGGTGGTGGCTGTGTTTGACCGCCGGGAAGGCGCACAGCTTATCAAATTCTTACAGGGTTTTGCAAAAGGGTATGGGAAAACCATTTCTTCCAAAGTTGCACAGCAGATGATTGCGCGCTGTTCAGAGGATATGGCGAAACTGAAAAGCGAAATGGAGAAACTCTGTGCCTATGTGCCGGGGGAGGAAATTACTTTTCAGGACGTTCTGACGGTTACCAGTGAAGTGGTGGAGTCCAGTGTTTTTGATATTGCGCGCGCGTTGCTGCGGCAGGATTTAAAGACGGCCTTGAAAAAAGTGGATGATTTATTCTACATGCGGGAAGAACCGGTCAATCTGCTGGCAGCGCTGTCTTCCAGTTTTGTGGATTTATATCGGGCTGCTGTTTTTATTAAGGCTGGGATTCCATGTGCACAGCTTTCCCAATACTACAATTATAAAGGTAGGGAGTTCCGTATCAAAAATGCAGAACGGGACGCACGCAAATATCATATCCCCTTTGCGCGTGCCTGTATTCGTATTCTGGCGCAAGCAGATGTTGCTTTGAAAAGCTCCCGGACAGAACCCCGTATGATCATTGAAGAGGCTCTTGTAAAAATTATGATGCTCCATGCGACTGGGAGGTCGGCCAGATGATCCATCTCAATCAGACGGTAGTCGTGGAAGGAAAATATGATAAAATCAAGCTGCAATCAATATTGGACGCCAATATTCTGGAAACCGGAGGATTCCGGTTGTTTCAGGACAGGGAGAAAGCCGATCTGCTCAGGCGCCTTGCGCGCAGGGATGGGATCATTGTCCTGACGGACAGCGATGTGGCGGGAATGTGTGCAGAAGATATATAAGGTTGGAAAGAAATTATATTCGGAATCTTGTGGGAAATGAAGGAAAAGTCATTCATGTGTACATTCCCGATATTTTTGGAAAGGAACGCCGGAAGGAAAAACCTTCTAAAGAGGGAAAGCTTGGTGTAGAGGGGATCTCACCCCAGATATTGCTTCAGGCATTTGAGAAAGCCGGAGTTTTTTCCCAAAATGTGCAGATGGGAAAACGGATTACCAAGGCAGACTTTTATCAGGATGGTTTGTCCGGAAGGGCAGACAGTGTGCATAAGAGGAAGCAGCTGATAAAATCTCTTGATTTGCCGGAGCATCTCTCTGCAAATGCGCTGATTGCAGTTTTGAATTCGCTGATGAGCTATGAGGAATATCGGGATTTTGTTATACAGCTTGACAGGTATCCAGATGAGAATAGTAAGACTTGATTTTTACGCTTAAAAACAGAGGCTATTATTAGTCTCTGTTTTTTGTTTATGGTGCATAAATAACCGATTTTCTAAGAAATCAAGAAAAATGTCGATTTTATATAATCCACCATACAGAAACAAAAGTTTTTTTGTCAAAAACACTATGAAAATGTAGTTTTTTTAGTTTATCCATGTTACAATAAAAAAAGAGGAGGTCATCCCTATGGACACGAGGACAGCTGTTCAAAGACGGATCTTTGAGCTGTGCAAGGAAAACCGTATTACTGTCAACAAACTTGCCCGCCTGTCCGGGATTTCTCCGTCAACCCTCAAAAACATCGTCTATGGCAGGAGCAAAAATCCCGGTATTGTGACCATCAAATATCTTTGCGATGGACTGGGCATCTCTCTTATTGAGTTTTTTAACAGTGATCTTTTTCTGTTCCTGGAAAAGGAAATACTTGAAGAGAAATAAGGGAGTAAAAAAATCCCCCTTTCCCAACCTGTTGGGAAAGGGGGATTTTTTTATGGATATTCTTTCATCCTTAGTTAATATAAAAACGGAACATGCTGTGAAACAAAAAGGTCATGACACAAAAGCAGGGGAACAGATAGGGAGGGATCCGCATGGCTCGTTTCAGAAAGTCAGGAGAGGATAAAAATAGAAACAACAGCAAGGAGAGCATACAGGGGTTCATAAGCATACCCGCTTGAGAGAACAAAAGGGCGCTTTCAGAATAAGCCATAGCAGAAAGGAGGATACTAAGGAAAACGGAGGCAAAAGCAGGATAAGCCCTATTGTGAAAGACAAAAAGTACATCGAATTTCCTCCTTATTATTCGCATCCAGTACTTCTATATTAGTAAAGATATGTACTAAAGTCAATAGTAAATATCTTTACTGTGATACGATGGGGTCATGCCAGAAAACAGCGGGGATGACAGATGGAATATATCAAAAGACTTAGAGATTTACGGGAGGATCATGATTTGACACAATCTCAGGTGGCGGCAGCTTTGGGAACGTCTCAGACGATGTATGCGCGCTATGAACGGGGAGCAAATGAACTCCCGCTTCATCACTTGATCACTCTTTGTCATTTGTACAGCGTCTCAGCTGATTATATTCTTGGACTGTCCGATCAAAAAGCGGATCAATAAAACATCAAAAGAGGACCGGGTACGGAAATTTCCTGTACCCGGTCCTCTTTTACGGGAAAGCATTCTGCCTTGTAGGGATCCCACAAGGCAAGCTGATTTTTTGGGGGATAAAAGAACATTCTAGTAAGAAAGGAAGGAAGACCGACCTGCTGATATTATAGCCCCAGCGAATCCAGCAGAAAGCCGATGACAGAGTTGGAGACCAGGAATCCTTTCGTCGTGAGGGAAAGATTACCTTCTGGTGTGAAATAGGCTAATCCGGCCTGAACAAGCTGCTGTGCACGCTGTTCCAACGGGGAGAGGGGCAAAGAGTACCGGGTGCAGAAATCCAGTAGATTCAGCCCTTTTGTCAGCCGCAGATGGAGCATGAGGAATTCCTCCGCATCACCGCCGGATTCCTCTTCCAGCACAGTGCCGTCCGTACCGGCTTCGGCATGGAAGAGAAAGCCCTCTACACTGCGCGGATAAAAAAAGCGCTTTCCCTGGAAAAAAGAGTGCGCCGCCGGGCCAATCCCCAGATAGGGTTCCAGTTCCCAGTATTTGAGATTGTGCCGGCAGGCATACCCGGGGCGTGCGAAATTGGAGATTTCGTACTGGGGAAAGCCCTCCTGTGCCATGACCTCACAGACAGATTGATAGATTTCACACAGTTCATCCTCCCCGGGGAGGGAAAGGTTGTCCTGCGTGGCATACATCGGGGTGCCGGGTTCCAATTTGAGCAGATAGGCGGAGAGATGGGTAATTCCGAGAGAGGAGAGGAAGCGGGCAGAAAATACAGCGCTCTGCGCCGTCTGTTTGGGGATGCCGAGCA
>CALDJI010000227.1 GCA_937901805.1 uncultured Clostridia bacterium
AGCGAACGGGAACTCGCAGCGATGGATACGGAGCGCGGCTGTGAGGACTGCTATAAAGCGGAATATATCCTCTCTCACCTGGGCGAGGAGTTTGAAGCGACCATTTCTTCCGTTGCTCCCCACGGACTGTATGCGGAGATGGACAATACCGTGGAAGGTCTTATCCGGATTGAAAACCTCCCGGAAGGCTCCTACGATACGGATTCCCAAATCGAATATGTGAACATCATTACAGGGGAACGATTCCGCATAGGAGACCGGGTGAAGATCAAAGTCCTGGCTGCGGATGTATCCGCAGGCCATATTGATTTTGCCTTAGTGGAGCATCT
Source organism: uncultured Clostridia bacterium (assembly GCA_937901805.1). Classification (GTDB taxonomy): domain Bacteria; phylum Bacillota; class Clostridia; order Oscillospirales; family Ruminococcaceae; genus Pseudoruminococcus_B. The sequence goes on from CALDJI010000227.1 coordinate 330, forward strand.
TGGACGATAGATACGGTGCAAAAACACACAGGGCAATTCCCCTGTGTGTTTTTTGTATGCAGTTTTTCATCAGGTTTGTACCATACTTTTCCGGTGGATCAGCCAGCGCCCGCGGTCTTCCTGGCGCTGGCTTCGGTATAGGCAAGTGTCCGTCCTGCCCGAATCCCGGAATTGGGTTTTGACAGCGACATTCTTTCCAAGGAGGGGACAATACTGTTCATTCAGATAAGAAAAAGGCTTTGACATTGCGGCGTCTCTGTTCGTGGTTTTGTTTGATATTCTATTTCAATTCATGTTTGCCGGGAAATTTAACGAAAATGGGTATTTTTCCCAAATGAGTTGGTATAAAAGCGGGTATAATGTCCCATGCTTGTATCATAGAAATGAAACAGCAGAGCACGGATACAAGACGAAAATCTGCTGTGGGAAAGGATGGGAACCGTATGGAGAACGCAGTACTTTTCAAATCGCTGAAAGCAAAATGCCGGGTGGCGCTCACACAGATTGGATTTGTAGACAAACCGAAACGCAGCGGCGTGCTCGATGAACTTGCAGAGGTCATGCAGCAGATAAAGAATGCGGAAACACGTTTTAATATGGAAAATGACAGCGATCTTGTGGAGGCCGATATCTATGATATGAAGGCCCTGCAAGCACGTATGCGGCATTTAATTGAACGCGCCAGAAAAGAAAATATTACCGGAAGTGTTTTGTACAGCATTGATTTTGAAAAAGAATGAAGGGGCTGTTTTCATGAATTTGTGGATTATCCTGTTTTTGGTTCTGTCCGCACTTGCAGCCATCCGGCTGCTCAGCGCGACGCAGCACCCTGTCCGCACGGCGGTCTCCGTGATGGTCTCCGGCTGCCTGTCGCTGCTGGTGATAGGGCTCACCTCCCAGTATACGGGGGTTACCCTGGCTGCAAATGGATATACAGCGGCGTTTTCTGCACTCTATGG
>CALDJI010000228.1 GCA_937901805.1 uncultured Clostridia bacterium
GTATTCGGCCATGCGTGCGGCGGGTCTCCAGGTGGCAAACATGACGTTAGAGCCGATTGCCGCCATGAATGCGGCGATCCCGGCGGAGCTCCGCCTTTTGAATCTGGCGCTGGTCGACATCGGCGCCGGAACCACCGATATTGCCATCTGTCGGGACGGCAGCGTGGTTGGCTATACGATGGTGACGCTGGCAGGCGATGAGATCACGGAAACGCTCATGCGGACGTTTTTGGTGGACTTCAAGACGGCGGAGACACTCAAACGGGAACTTCCGAGTGGCGAAGACCTGCGATATACGGACATTTTGGGCATTGAGACGACGAAATCTCATGAGGAGATCTGTGCCGCCATCGAGGAGCCGATGCAGCACCTTGCGGAAGCGATCTGCGAACAGGTGGCTGCGGTAAACGGCGGCGCGCCGTCTGCGCTTTTCCTGGCTGGCGGCGGAAGTAAGCTGCTGGGGCTGCGTGAGAAAATCGCCGGATGCCTGAATATGGATGAAAAACGCGTGGCAATCGCCGGAAACAACTACGCGAAGAGCGCCTTTTCCGATGATCTGAAGATCGAAAACCCCGAATACGCCACACCGCTTGGCATTGCGATCTCCGCTGGACTGGGGCTGCTGAATGACAGCTATGTGGTGATGCTCAACGGCAAGACAGCCAAGCTGTTCCGAAGCGGCACGCTGACCCTGCGGGACATCCTTTTGATGAACGGATATACCTATGGGGATATGCTGGGGAAATCCGGGAAGAGTCTGAACGTCCTTCTGGACGGCAAGCACATGGTTTGGCGCGGCGAGCCCTTTGCACCAGCGGTATTGTCGGTCAACGGAGCGGAAGCGGCGCTCACCACGGTGGTCCATGCCGGCGATCAGATCAGCTTCATCCCGGCGCGGCCAGGCGCCGACGCGGCGAAAAGGCTGGCGGATGTCCTGGGGGCTGATTTTGCCGGTGAGGTGCTGGTGAACAACAAAAAAGCCGGGCTGGATACGCCGCTGCGGACGGGCGACGTTATTCTGACGCTGAAACGGGAACCGGTGGAGAAACCACAGGAGAAACCCCAGGAGCGGCAGGCGCCTGCGCCGGCAACGGAACATGGAAAGCCGATCGACATCCTGTTCAACGGCGAGGAGCTGCATCTGCCGGGGAAGGAGAGTGGGCTGCCGTATTATCTGATGGATCTTTTGCAGTACTCAGATCTGGATTTTGAGAAGATAGAGCGGCCTGTGCGCCTGGAAGTCAACGGCGTGGAGAGCGGCTTCCGACAGATGATCCGTGATGGGGATTCCGTTACGATCTGCTATACATGAAAGGAACAAGGGCTGCTCCGCCATGACTGCGGAGCAGAGATCCACGATAATCGAAGGAGGACTTCTTGAAACGTAAAAAGTTGATGGTGATTCTTGCCGCGGTCATTTTGGCCGGGGCAGCCTGCGCGGCCATATTTCTGCTGAAAGACCGGGGCGACGGCGCAGAGGAAAGAAAGGAAATTGACCCTCCGACAAGTTATCGGATTGGCGGCGTCGATGTTGCCGCGCTTCCCGTCTTGAACGAGGAGATCGCCGTTTATCGGGAAACGGTAAAGCAGGAGACACAGGACGGTGAGGAGTCTGAGGAGGCGCCCAGCGCAAGTGATGCCGTTGTATATCGCTACGAAGGGCTTGAAGCCCCCGGCTCGCTGGTCGAGGCATACGCGGCGCTGATGGATACGGCGGATACCGGCTTTTGCATCGTGGACGACACGCTTGCAGAAACGGACGCGCCAGACTATGAGGCCGAGGAGGGCTCTGTTCATCTTGCCCGAAATGGCGCGGAGGAGGGCAAGGTCATGTCCATCCAGATGGCGTGGTCGCAGGGCTGCTGCATCGTGACCGCAGGGACGCTGACGGGCGAGATCACGGAGCCGCCGGTCCCGGAGGCGATGACGATCTCGGAGGCGGCAGACTATGTGCGCTCCATGTCACCGTCCAGGCTCGGCCTGGAGGGAACGTCTATGCAGGAATATAATATATATGTAATAGACGGGACCGTTCTGGTAGACGGCATCCCCTGCATCCGTTTGAATGTGTACCGTGACGATGGAAAGGCGGAGACGAATGAGGTCGCGGGCATCTATTTCCTCTCCGCCGACAAGGCGCACATCTACAAGCTGGACGTAAAGCGGGGAGTCGCTGAGGAAGTGGGCTGATCCGGGAATGCTTCGGGATGGCCAGGGACATCGGAGCGGCTGAGAAAACTGCTCTGAATGAACGGAATCCTTTTCCAGCACTCTTATTTTTTGGGGGAGTCCTGTCGATAATAAATATGCATTATATTGTATCCTCCGTCTGTGATCCACAGATGGAGGGGACGGGCGTCTGCGGGCTGATCGATGGGAGCCGATTTCACATGGAATGGGAGGTGAGAGCCTTTTATGGCGCAGTTATTTGAATATTGTAAAAAAGCTGCACTTCCCAGCCTGAGCGGAGGGGACCCCGTTGAGGCACAGGTGTCAATCGGACCGAACGGCGGGCTGCTTCTGGAGGTGCCGTATGAGTTCGATTATCCGGTCAACACCCAGATGGAGGTTGACTTTTTAGACCCGATCATGGGGATGGTCACCTGTCTGGCGGTGCTGCATTCCCCGTTGGTCAAAAAGGGCAGGATCACGCGCTCCTATCGCTGCAATGTTCTGCGCCGCATTCGGCAGATGCAGCGGCGGGAGGACGTGAAGGTACCGGTTTTCGATGTAGTTTCCGTCCGGCTGAATGATGCGGAAGAGGAAACGCAGGCCACGCTGCGCAACATCAGCGCGGGGGGCGTCCTCCTTGTCACCAGTCTGCGCGCGCTGCCTGGCGAACGTCTGGATTTCACGTTCCGGTGCGACGGCCTGGACCTCCCACTCACTGCGGAGATCCTGCGGGCAGAGCCGGAGAAAGGCCGACGGGGCGAAACGCTGTTTGCTTATGGGTGCCGGTTTATACAGCTGTCGAGCGCGCATGAGTCCGCGCTGAGGAGCTTTGTGTTCCAGGTGGAGCGTATGCTTTACAGCGGGAAATAGCGTGGATCGAATCAATGAGTGGGAGTGGGAAATGACATGAAGTCGATTAAATCCAAAATCAGAATGATTGTGCTTGCGCTGCTTGTGGTCAATTCTGTTCTAATCGGCGTAATCACATCTTTGCTGAACGTCAAAGGAATCGATAGGATCATGGAGACTACGCTTCTCTGGGAATCTTTCTGGATTCCCAGCCCACAGACCCGGAGTTGATCGCGTTCACAGAGGAAATCGCATCCCGCAACGGGTTCCTGTACGTCGGGAAGATGGACGCAAATGGAATTGCCTACGGTGGGGTCGATTACGGGGACACGGATTACTTTTTGAAGTGCAAAGAGACCCTGCGGCCCGTGATCTCCGATCTCATTTATGACGGCAACCAGACCATTTTTCTGCTGGAAGTCCCCATTTTGAAGAACGGACGTTTTGACGGTATTGTCTACGGCGGAGTGAATGCCGAGTTCCTGAGCGATATTGTCAAGGGGCTGACCGTAGGCGAAGAGGGGCAGGCATACATTCTGGACGCAAAGGGGAATGTGATCGGGCATCCGGACCCCAGCTATGTGATAGACGGCGTTAACTTCATCAAGCAGGCGGAGACGGACTCCAGTCTGAAACAGGTGGCGGCGGTCCACCGGTCGATGATCGCCGGAGAGACAGGCATATCCTCTTACCGTTTTGACGGGGACAACAAGTGCTTTGGCTACACGCCGGTTGGCGGTGAACAGGGCTGGAGCGTGGGCGTCGAGATCAGCCACCGTGAATTCAAGGTATTTTTGGACATGAGCCTTATCATTACCTTTGTGGTCGTCCTGCTGATGCTGGTCGTGTCCTCCCTCATCACACTGCGGCTGGCCCGGATGATCTCTGTGCCCGTGCTTGAGATCCAGACGGCTACCAGCAAGCTGTCCGAGGGTATTTTGAACGCAGAGGTCACATACCACTCCAGGGATGAGCTTGGCCTGCTCGCTGATAACGTGCGGACCGCGTTTGCCGACCTGAGTTCTTACATCTCTGACCTGAGCCGGGGGCTGTCCGCCGTTGCGGACAACGATCTGACGGTCCGGTCAGAGGTGGAGTACAAGGGCGATTTTATCGCGCTGAGAGACAATATCCAGCAGGTGATCTTCAACCTGAACCATACCCTGGGCAAAATCAATGAGGCCGCCGAGTCCGTGACGATGAGCTCGAAAAACGTGGCGAGCGGCGCCCAGATATTGAGCCAGGGCTGCGTGGAGCAGGAGATCTCCGTGGACAAATTGTCCGCAGTGGTCAACAGTATCCATGAGAACATGCAGGATGTGGCCCAGGATGCGGAACAGGCCGCCCAGAAGGCCAATGCAGTGGGCGACGAGATGACCGCCAGCAACAACGATAT
>CALDJI010000229.1 GCA_937901805.1 uncultured Clostridia bacterium
GAGTTTCGCCGATGTGATATGAATGAGAGTATCCCCGATACATCCCCCGCCAAAGGGTACGGCCTCCATTACGCGCTTACAAAACGCCCGGTCTTTGGAAAACAGATACAAGGCAAGGGGATGTTCCCGCTTTTGCAAAGTCCGGAGAAGCTCCCCCTCCTCCCGGTAAGTGAGAATGGGTAAAAGAGGGCCGAAGATCTCCTCGCGCATCACAGGAGAATCCCAGCCCGCAGGTTCCAGAAGGGTGGGTTCAATCTTCAGGCTTTTTTCATCCCATTTTCCGCCAAACAGGATTTTCTTCGCTTTCAAAAGCGCAGCCAGCCGTTCAAAATGCCCTGGATGGATGATCTTACAGTACTCGGGATTGCTCAGAGGATCTTCCCCCCACTGGGCCTTGATTTCCCGCTTCAGTTCCTGAACCAGCTGATCTTTGACAGAGGCGTGAACCAGCAGATAATCCGGCGCCACACAGGTCTGCCCCGCATTGACAAGCTTCCCCCAGACAATCCGTCTGGCTGCAAGGGAAAGATCCGCACTGGCATCCACGATACAAGGGCTTTTCCCGCCCAGTTCCAGAGTCACCGGAACCAAATTCTCCGCCGCCGCCCGCAGAACCCGGCGGCCCACCTGCGTACTTCCGGTAAAAAAGATATGGTCATATCGCTGCCGGGTGAGTTCTGCGCTGACAGCGGCGTCCCCCTCTACCGTACAGATATATTCCGGAGGAAAAACATTCCGGATCAAACAAGAAATTGCTGCAGCGCTGTGCGGTGCATATTCCGAGCACTTGAGCGTCACGCAGTTGCCCGCCGCCACTGCGCCGATCAGAGGGGCCAGCGACAGCAAAAGGGGGTAATTCCAGGGCGCTATGATGAGTACAACCCCCAAAGGACGCGGGAAAATCCGCCCTTTTGAAGAAAAATGCATCAGCGGCGCTGAAACCCGTCTGGGCTTTGCCCACCTGTCCAGATGGCGCAGCGCCTCCTCCAACTCTCCATATAAAAGGCCGAGTTCCGTCTCATACCCCTCAAACCCGCTTTTTCCCAAATCCTTTTGCAAGGCGGAAAGAAGCTGCGGTTCCTGCCGTCTCAATTCGGTTTTCAGAGAGCGGAGGGCTTCTTTCCGAAAACGGGTTGGCAGAGTTTTCCCTGTAGAAAAAAACTGCCTTTGCTGAGCAAGGATTTCCATGGGCATCCCCCTTTACATAGACAGAAGATATTTCCGAAACTGCCGCTTTTCACTGGCGCCCACTGAGGAGCGGACTACACAGACCAGATGGGAAGGGGTGAAGACCTCCTGGGCGATCTGCATCATGCGCTCCGGCGTGATCTTACGATATGCCCGAGCCTGTTCCAGAATATCGCCATATCCTGCATGCAGGATATGGTTCTCATAGGCCATATGCCAATTCAGCCGCTCCGGGTCGTCCAGCATCATGACATTGTTATCCTCATACTCCGGGAGAATCAAAGCGAGATCCTCCCTGTTAATCTGCTCTTTTACCGAACGGAACACCTGCGCGCACAGTTCAGCGGAAGAAACCAGCCTGGATGGGGAAACAGAATACCCCACGCTCAGCACCCCCAGGTTCGGATAGAGGGTGCAGTCCGGGTCAAAGTCATATATCAAGCCCGTTTCTTCGGACAGTTTCATTTTAAATCTTCCCAGTTCTCCAAAAAATAAAACCGCATACAGCAAATCAATTTCCGCCATGGTATAATGCGTCATATCCAGATCAAAGGACAGCGCAACATCTGCCAAAGCAGAAGATTTCTGCTCTGGCGGCAGCCAGCGGAAATTTTTCTTTCTTGCAGAAAACCCTTCCGGTATAGGGCAAAGGTTTGTTCTGCCGCACACCTCCCGGCTGACTGGATACTGTTCGATCTCTTTGGCAAGGATGTTGATTCCTTCTGCCGGAATATTTCCTGTCATATAGAAAAACAGGTTGTCCGCAGTAAAAATCCGATGCTGTTTCTCCTGCAAATCCTCCAAACGGATGGCACGCACTCCGCCGATAGTCCCGGCAATTGTCCGCGCGAGCGGCGTTCCCGCAAAAACTGCGCGATCGCAGAGCACCTGTGCGGAGTGCTCCTGCTTTTCCTCTCGGATTTCGCTCTGGATTCTCCCACGCTCCAGCAGGACATCCCGCTTTTCCGCCTGAAGCGGGGCGAGCAGTCTCGTTAAAAGCTGTGTACACCTTGTAAAATGACGCGGAGCGGCAGTGATAACAAAATGCAGTACATTTTGATAGGTGTAGGCATTAAGCTGCGCGCCAATTTTTTGCAGTTCCCGATAAAGCTGCTTTTGCGGCATCCCCGCCAGATTTCGAAAAAAAATATGTTCCAGAAAATGGGTAATCCCATGTTCCGAATCCGTCTCGTACAGGATCCCCGCCTTAACTGTTAATGTCAGGCAAATGCTGTGCAGATGTGGTTGGGGATAGCAGTAGATACGAATCCCATTTTTTGTTGTAAATTGCTGTTCGATAGCAATCGCCTCCCTGCGCCCCGCTTGATGGAATATCGGCTTTCTTCAGACGGGGTATTCCCATTGTAACATATTTTTTCTGTTAAGAAAGGCCATATTGCGAAAGAGGCCTGCTTTCCAAATACGCTGTTATAGAATAAATACCGCATTTCCCATTTTATTCCATTCAAACCGTTGTTCTTCAACCTATTTGGATTTTTGCCTGTTCAAAAGTATTGCGCATATCATTACTGCCGCACAGAATACAAAAATGAAATACAACAGATTTTCAAAGCAAAAACCATTGTCTAACATCAGTCGGTATCCCCAAAAGGCGGGGAAAATATGTCCTATGGCTTCAAGAAAATCGGGCAGCAGGTCGATGGGGAACATAATCCCCGAAAGCATAATCGAGGGTAAAAACACAAGCTGCGCTATCATTGTCAGTTTTGCTTGATTTTTTACCATCAATCCTAAAACACTTCCGATACTTAACGATACAATAATGTATATAGCAAGTTCAAGAAAGAAAAACGGAAGTTGTGTCGGCAAAGTTGCTTCAAATAGTATCGGGGCAAGCAGAACAATTACAACACAGGTAATCATCAAATGAACAAATGCGGAAATAAACATTGTAACAAGCCCTAAATAGATAGGTACTCCATTTGCTTTATAAACCTTTTTTATACCACTTCCATAAGTTTCAATCAATGATGGCGGCAACCCAATAAACGCTCCCATGGAAATGCTCATCACAATCATGGATTGTATCAGTGTCCTTCTCATTTCAGGCATAACAGAAGTAAAAATACCGCCCATAAGAAGAAAGAAAATAAGCGGAACGATATAGCAGGTAACTAAGAGGGACTTACTTCGTATATCCAATTTCCACTGTAACGCTACGCCATATAAAAAACCGTTCATTCTGCTTCCCTCCTTGCCATTTCTATAAAATGCTGTTCCAGCGTGCCACGATTCACTTTAATATCTAATACATGGATTTTTTTCTGTTTTAATTCGCCCAGTAAAGAAATCAAAGTGTCCTCAATATTGTCTGTTTCAAAAGTGTTGTCTCCCTGTTCCGTCTTGATATGGATAAAATATTTTCTCCCAACCCGATCAGTCAGTTCTGAAGCTGTGCCGCAAAAGACAATATTTCCTTTATTCAAAATGGCAATGCGGTCGCATAAGGTTTCTACTTCCGCCATATCGTGGCTTGCTAAAACAATCGTTTTTCCTTGCGACTTAAGTTTGCGAATTTGCTCATGAAGTGAAACCCTGCGCTCGACATCAAGTCCTGCAGTTGGTTCATCGAGAAAAATAACATCGGGATTGCCAATAAGTGCAAGGGCAAGATGTAACCGTCTTTTCTGCCCTGTAGATAATTGTATGTACTGTTTCTTTTCCATTTCTTTGATACCAAAACCGTTAAGCATGGCATCATCAATTTCTGTTTTATTCCATTTTGCAAACAGCTTTACAGCCTCCATCGGTTTGATATGAGCAGGTAAAGAGGAAGATTGCAACTGTATACCCATTTTCCCGTTTACCGTAATTGTACCGCTATCATATTTTCTCAGACCCTCGATACATTCAAGTGTTGTCGTTTTCCCTGCTCCGTTTACGCCAAGCAGAGCAAAAATTTCTCCTTTTTCAATTTGAAAATCAAGACCCTTGAGAACCATATGGCTGCCGTAACTTTTCTTTAATTCACGAACTTGTATTGCGTCTTTCACGGTTTCACCTCCTCGAAAGGATTTGTTCCAAGTCTTGAAAAATAGACTTGCAAAGCTGGCTCTAAATAGTCGTTAACAATTTTTTGCCTTTCTTCCCAAGCGTTTGTGGCGGCATCAATGTTACCAACCTCCATCAATTTCGAAAGCATACTCATATCGCCGTTTGTAAATTCCATAATCAAGCCCCAATACTCCTTTACAACCTGCTGGCATTTTTCGCTTTCAGGCGATACATTTCCTTTTTGAAGCTGTACGATCTTATCACTCAGGCGGTTAAATCTATCCATAAAATCCAAGCCGCTTTCCTTATCAAATTGACTGCGTATATAGTCGAGCGTATCATCATCGAAACGCTTGATCAGATAATAAGAGTCGTTCTTCATTTGCAGATTGACAATAATATCGGCGTACTTCTTAAAGTTGACCGTTTGCATTTGTAAAACTTCTGCCTTTAACTGTTCGATTGCTGACAAAGAAGCCTGAAGCTGTCCTATTTTTTGGCGTATATCATCTGACTGCTCTGTAAGAGCCTTTGCCACATCAGCCGGTGTTTCCATAGAGATCAATCGCCCCTTGATATCGTCCAAAGAAAATCCCAGTGATTTCAAAGATATAATCTGATGAAGTATAACCAAATCCTTATCGGTATAAAGCCTACGTCCACCTTCACTTTCTGCTGACGGAAAAAGTAATCCTTCCTTATCGTAGTATTGCAGAGTACGGACGGTAACTCCCATTTTCTTTGCCACTTCGCCAACTGTCATAAACCCCTCTGGAATTGCTCTATATTTTGCCATAATTATTTACCTCCTGAACCTATCATAAATCATTACACGGCGTCATAAGCAAGATCTTTTAATAAATTTTAAGCGGCAGGGATTTCTCCCCGCCGCCTTTCTATTGTTATATCGTTGTCAAATTCTTGATATTTAATTCCTTATTTCTTCTTAAATACAGTAACCATAGGATTTTTTGATTTATAGTATGTTTTCATCATGAAAAAAGGAGCAGGAAAACCTGCTCCTTTTTAACATCCAGTATTCTAACCGTTTCTTATTTGCCGAAGTAACGGTTGAGGAGACCCTCAAAAGCCTTACCATGTCGAGCTTCATCGCGAGCCATCTCATGCACGGTGTCATGGATAGCGTCGAGGTTCTGAGCTTTTGCGCGTTTTGCAAGGTCAAATTTACCAGCAGTCGCGCCGTTCTCAGCTTCTACGCGCATCTCGAGGTTTTTCTTGGTGCTGTCGGTGACAACTTCGCCGAGGAGCTCTGCAAATTTTGCAGCATGCTCTGCTTCCTCATAAGCTGCTTTTTCCCAATACAGGCCGATTTCCGGATAACCTTCTCTGTGAGCAACGCGAGCCATTGCAAGGTACATGCCAACCTCGGTGCACTCACCCTGGAAGTTTGCTCTGAGATCGTCGATGATATCCTGGCTTACGCCCTGTGCAACGCCGACAACATGTTCAGCAGCCCAGGATTTTTCACCCTTCTGCTCAACAAATTTTTCTTTCGGAGCCTTGCACTGCGGGCAAAAATCCGGTGCAGTTTCGCCTTCATACACATAACCGCATACAGAACATACAAACTTTTTCATTTTACTTTCCTCCTAAATATGGTTTGTTAATCAGAATCATTACTATTAAGGTTTTCTTTTCTTACCATGAATAAACTATACCACATAAGTATAATTATTGCAACCCTTTTTTAAAATTTTTTCTCTTTTTTACCAAACCACAGTTTCAACGGATATCCTATCATTTTAAAGATAAGATATGAAAAATATTTGACCGCACCTGTTTTCCAAATTACCGCCCATTCTTTTCCGGTACCTGAAAAATTGCAGATAAATCAGGTTCATCATATTCCCTGCCGGAGTGATAAGCTGTTAAAAAAGTAGAAACCTGCTCCATTCCTTCTGCGGACAACCCTTCGCCGGTATCCGCTATACAGATTTTATTGTCTTGCTGATACAGAATTTTCTGAGGAGATGTCGACACTGTGGACGGTTCGCTATATACAGTTAATATAATTGTCGCAAAAAAGCTAAGAAAAGAAACAAATACTTTTTTCAAATGAGACTCCTCCCCTTCTAATTCTGAATTTTCTGTTATGGAATGTTTTGAAAGGCAAATCCAGACCTCTTCTGCCAGCGACCAGTTTGACAGAAGGATCCCATAGCAAGTAAGTCACAGCGCTACGATTTTCCACAATTGTAAGTGTTTCTCTGGCAAATAGAGACACTCGTCTAAAACTATTTTAAGCGGGCAAATAATTCATCGTATTCTGTTTGCAAAGCGTCTCGATTTGCAATGATTTTCTCCAGTTCCTGCTGCAAAGAGGCTTTTTGCGTTTCATAGACGGACTGACTGACGCGGCCAACACGAAATTCCTGTCCTATGCGGTTGAGATCGCCCTCTTTTAAATCGGCCTGTTTTTTCTGTTCCAGGAGTTGATTGGCTTTTTCCCACGCTGTTGTCATATCAAACTCTGAGGAGAAATCGTGTGCAAGTTCAATCCGGCTTCTTTCATATTTTGCAATATTATTATAAGCACTGGTGATGTCTGAGAGAAACTCAGAATAATCGTATTCGGAATAGCCTTCTTCCTCCTGTGCGTCTACTTCCATATACTGAGCCTTATACCGCTCGATTTCCTGATAGTACTCTCTAACTCCCTCGGCTATTTCCATCGTTCGTTCCTGATAGTTTTCATATCTTTCCCGTTGTTCTTCCGCCGCCTGCTGCTGGGCCAGTTCTTTCTGGTTTGCAAATTCCACAGAATCTGCATAGTACAGATTTCCTTTGAAATGATCAGAGTACAGGCTATAATCTTTTGGGATATACAAAATGACATTATTGGCTCTTGAATCTGAAACCAAAGATTCAATCATTGTCTTCACCGAAAAATTAAACAGCGGCAAATCCTCTTTTATGCCAAGAACGACAGTCGTACGATCCGGCTGTTCTGCAGCTGTCACAATTGTCTGATGGTAAGAATCCTGAAGATATTCAATGTGAGCAGTTCCATCCTCTGATTGCCGAACCTCTACATAAAACCAGTCTCCATTCGATTCCAGATCAATGCGTTTGGCGCCGCTTACAATTTGCCGGTTCTGTTTGTTCTCCTCATTTTCCTGGATCGCGGTATTATAAATTCCCGTAACTTCGTTAACCGCAAAGGGAAGAGAAACTGCAATCCCGAGCAGGCTCACTCCTGTTACAATACATAGAATCAGGACAACTCTTTTCCAGATGCTCATTGTTCTTGTTCCCCTTTCTGCTGTTTTCTCACCGGCTGGGTGTAGCGATGGAATCGTTCAATTAAATAGCGGTAGCATTTACGTACCAGCCAACAGAAAAAGATCGTTCCTAAAATCCCGCATGCAATACAAAAAATACTGGCAAACAAAATACATACGCCCAGCCAAAAGGTACCGAACACAAAAGAGGAAACCGCCAAAACCAGACCAACCACACCTGAAATTACAACACAGGCAAAGATCAGCGCTGCACTGCCGAGCAGTCCAAACAGAGGCGGTACAATGATCACCGCTAAAAAAATCAGAAGGATTAAAAGGAAAAAACCGCCGATGTTTAAATCCTTCACCTTGCGCGTCATTTTTTCGTAGTCAATTTTTGCACGGCGCGGACGGCGCTGCGGCTCCTCCCCTTTTTCTTCAGTCAAAATCTGTTGGGCGACTTCATAGGGAGAGCCAAGACCTGCTGAAATTTCATCTTCTGTTTTGCCCTGGTTTTTTCCATCCTCAAAATATTCCGCATAATCCCTCATAATCTCATGGATTTCTTCTTCCGGGAGTTGCCGTTTCAAATACCGTTCGAGACTGGACAAATAATCAAGTTTTGTCATCATTTTCACCTCTCAAAATCTCATTCACCATACTGGAAAATTCTTTCCATTCCTCTTCGAGCGACCATAGGTACCCCCTGCCCTTTACCGTCATACGGTAATATTTTCTGGCAGGACCGCCCCGGCTTTCCAC
>CALDJI010000230.1 GCA_937901805.1 uncultured Clostridia bacterium
CGTTTCCGGCATGGAACAGCCAAATGCCACTCCGCCCTCGATAGAATGGACATAGGTGCCCCCGCCAATGGCCATGCAGTAGCCCTCCCGGCCGGTATACTCCTCATAGCATTTGAGCAGGGTTTTGACAAAGGGATCGTCCGCTTTGACATGGTGCGGTTTGTGCATGGGCTTATCGCTCATGAAAATGCCGGCGTCTGCGAATTTTTGAATCAAAACATCGCGCACATTCCCATCGTTTGCACAGATAGGCGCGCGGCAGTCAAAATTCCCGGTAAACCCGGTCAATGAGTACTGGAACACATCAAAGCTGATAGTCAGCTCATGGCTGATTTCATCCTCCATGGCAATGCCTGCCGCCTTGCCGAGCCAGTCCCCGTGCGGGAACATCCGGTGTACGGCGCAGAGTTTCACAAAGCCCTCGCTTTTTGCAAACGGCATGGAGCAGAGCAAATCCAGCAATGCGGTAACCGCATTGTTTCCGCCTTCCGGCATGGCCGCATGGGAGCCTTTCCCCAGCGCATGGATGCAGAGCGCCCCATCCTGCTCCGAGACGGTAAACTGGACGCCGGTGCGCGCCTCCGCCTGTTTGCAGCAGGCCTCTGCCTGCTCTTTGGGAAACCCTTCTATCACGGCCTGCGCGTGCTGCGGGACAACATTGCTGGTGTGCCCCCCTTGGATGCTCTGGATACGGGGGAGAGCGGCGTCCTCCGGGTACCGGGCGGTAAAGTCGTTCCTCAGACCGCCTTTTTCAATGTTGATGAGGGGGAAATCCGCGTCCGGGGAAAAGACATGGTTTGGAACGGATTCCTTTTGGAAATAATAGCGGATATCGCTGCTGCCGCATTCTTCATCCGTCCCAAGGATCAGGCGGACGTTCTTTTTCAGCGGAATCCCGAGATCCCTGACCGCTTTCATGGCGTAGTATGCCGCCATCGCCGGGCCCTTGTCATCCGCGGTCCCTCTGCCGAAAATCTTCCCATCGCGCTCAATACAAGTAAAGGGATCCTGCGTCCAGCCATCACCGACTGCGACGACGTCCAGATGCGCAAGCATCCCGAGCTCGGCATCCCTGCGATCCTCAAAATAATCCACCGTACCCACATAATTTTCAAAGTTTTTGACCGTAAAGCCGTCCCGCTTTGCAATTTCCAGCGCACAGGCAAGCGCCTTTTCCGTCCCTTCGCCAAAGGGCGCCGTCGCAGTCTCCGGCGCGGTGACGCTGTCAATGGAGACAAGCTCTGCAATATCTGCAAGCATGTCCTTTGTATGGGTTTCAAAATACTGGTCGAGCTGTTGCTTTATCTGCATCATGATTTCATCCTTTCTATGATAGGGGGGATTTCCCCCGGCATATGATTCCCCTACAGCGTCTTTGCCCGGACGGGAGGGCATTCTTCCAGCAGGCAGACCGCATGCGCGCTGATCCCTTCCTCCCTGCCGGTAAATCCGAGACGCTCCTCCGTTGTGGCCTTGACGTTCACCCGATCCTCCGGCACTCCGCAGATATGGGCGATTCCCTGTCTCATCCGGGGGATATACCCTTTGAGCTTTGGTCGCTGGGCAATCACGGTGCAGTCCAGGTTCCCAAGCTGATACCCCTGTTGGCGGAGCATCCCGGCAACTT
>CALDJI010000231.1 GCA_937901805.1 uncultured Clostridia bacterium
TGATATATTCTACTGGCTTTTGAGGTTCGGGCAATTGCACGACCTTTTGGGCGGCTTCCAACGCTTTTGTACGGGCTAGTTCTTTATCTAAAATAAAATCTACTGTTTCTTTACCGGGTTCATCCAGAGCCCGGTATTTTTTTATGTGTTCCTGCTCTCGAGGTGTGAGATCCTTTTTCTTTTCCGCTTCAACAGGTTTAGGGATAGAGGCACTTTTTATAACTTCCGGGAACGATATGTCATACATTTGGCATAGTCTTGCTAATGTTTCTATGTCAATTTTATTTTTTCCATTTTCCCAAGCGCTTACAGTTTGAGGAGTTACTCCAAGAATATCGCATATGTATTTTTGAGTAAACGAGCATTTTTCTCTGCTTTCTTTCAGTATTTGACCAATTTTTTCGTAATTTATTGTAATCATATGCACACCTCTTTAGAAACAATTATAATTTATGTTTTGCTAATTGTCAATTGCAAATTTATAAATTTAAAATTTATTTTTGTTATTGACAATCAATCTAAAATTGTTTATAATGTGATTGTAATCAATTTTAAATTGATATCAAAGGGGGTGATATTGTGGATATAGCAAAAGAAATTAGGAAATATATCGAAACCAATAATGTACCACAAAATAAATTGGCTGAAAAATCTGGAGTAGGAAAAGTCCAATTATGTCGTGTACTTAGAGGTCAACGAAAACTCTCCGTTGAAGAATACGTTAATATTTGTGATGCTCTTTGTGTCCCTCTCGAAAGGTTTATCTGCCAATCAAATCGAACTAATTGAAGGAATGAAAAACTATGGAAAGCATAGTCATCCATCCAGCGAAAGCAAGATAGAAGGGAGGGAGCAGGATGGATTTATCGGAAATCTCCACAAAAGAATTAGTGGAAGAACTTAGCCGCCGGAGCGGGGTTGAAAAGAAAATAGCCGAACCATACCAAGACTTGCAAATCCAGATAAATGGCCCGGCTATTGTGCTGGTGATTCGTGATTAGTCTTTATCACGCTTTTCTATGTGCAGCAACGGATAGATAACGATTTTATTGTCATCTAAAAAGTCAATCTTTTTTATGAGAGAGGGCAAAACAGACATCAGGGTTTCTTCTGATTGATTTGGCAAATCCAGAAAGTCCAAATAGGGATAAAGGCGGAGAAGGGCGGTTATGATTTCTTCCTTCTTTTCCATAATCTTTTCCCAATCTTTGAAAATACCTCTCCCAGTGAGGTAATCAAGCGGCACATGGAAGTAATCGGCTAAGGCGACAAGAACATCAAAACTGGGCAGTCGTTTCCCCTTCTCCATCATGGTGATGGCAGCATCGGACAGCCCAAATTCGCAGGCGAGAGCCTTTTGAGAAATCCCTCTATCTTTACGTAAACGTAGCAGACGTTTAGGGAAACAAGCAGTATAGTCCATTGAAAACACCTCTTGACATTAACTTTTAGTTAGTGTATAATGACGGCACAAACTAACTTAAAGTTAGTTTTAAATGGGCGGAAGGGAGGATAAATGCACCTGAGTATGCGACAGGAACGGAAAAAGCGGGGATGGTCGCAGGAGTTCGTTGCACAACAGATAGGAGTAACGCCAGAAACAATCCACTATATCGAAACCTGCCAACGGAAACCCTCGTATGACATTCTTGTTAAGCTGGAAGATCTATTCCAGATGAATCACCGAGAACTGTTCAGGGCGGCAACCCCGGACAAGGCAAAAGAGCCTGACGGCAATCAGGCTGACCATTGAGACATTTTTACAATAACACAAATTTGTATGAAAGACAATCCACCCAAAGCGGGATAGGACATGCCGCTGTTTGAATATCTTGAAATACAGGAGGTGCGTACATATGTTAAAACCGCCACCACTCGGCCATGTAGTGGAAGATTACATGCTTGGGGCCACACATATCATCGTCTGTGATGATTGCTGTGTGTCTGAGGAAGAATGTAGGAAGATCATTGAACAAATCGGATATGACGCCTATAACGATTTGGTCGCGGCAAAAAGGCGGGAATTAGAAGAAGCAGGTTAAACAAGAATTTTTCTTTCCCACTCCATATGGAGCGGGTGGAAATAAAATGGACAAGCTGGGAGGTGTTTTGATGGAATTTCTGGAATATGCGTTTTTATCCATTCTCGCCGTAACAGCCTGCGCGGTGCTGCTGGGCGGCGTTGTGGAGCTGTTTGAGCGGTATGTCCCGGAGGATATCCAGGACAAGCTGGTAGACTGGTTCATGGGCAGGAGGTGAAAGGAATGTGCATTGTGATTTACAAGGCCGGGGAATATTCCCCAGAAGAAGCGGAACAACGGCAGAATATGAGACAGCAGGTCTGTCAATGGGTGTACAGGATGAAAATGCTGGCGAAACAGTATGACAGCCGTTGCAGAAAGGAAAAACTTTTGGCAGAGCAAAGAAAAATCACCCTGCACGGCGGCAACCGTAACAGAGTGAGCATACAAAAAATAACTACATCTGTATTGTAAAGGAGAATGGAGAAAATGTCAATGCGGGAGAGCGGAATTCCATATACGTCGGAAAACGCGTATTTAAGGCCGAGGGAACCTTTTGCGATGTACTCTGGCAGAACAGCACCCCAAGAACCGCCTATGCCAAAGACGCCGCAGAAGGAACGGCTGGTACTTACCTTCGATATCCCGGAAGAGGAAGACGCCGAGGTCAATTATACCGGGACATGCGGCTGCGATAAATGCAGGGAAAGCAGCCATCCGGTAGAGCTATACCGGGGCAAGACAGTTTTCCACCTAGACGGCAAAGAAATCTACTGTGATTGTTTGCAGGACTACTTAGAGGCAAGGATGAGGATTATATGACATTGTATGAAATCGGGGCAGACCTGAAAAACTTTATGGAAGCGCTGGAAGCAGGAGAAATCCCAGAAGAAGCAATTGCCGACACACTGGACGCTTTGCAAGGGGAGTTTGACGCAAAAGCGGACAGGGTTGCCTGTGCTATCAAAAACCAGGAGGCCGAAGCGCAAGCCATAAAAGGCGAGATAAAGGAACTGGAAAAGAGGGCAAAGGCAAAAGAAAGAAGTGCCCTTTGGCTAAAGGAATATCTGCTATGTGAAATGCAGGCCATCGGGAAAAACAAACTGGAAACACCCCGAAATGTTATCCGGGTTGGAAAAAACCCGACAAGTGTGAAAATCGAGGATGATGCCAAGTTTGTACTCTGGGCGGCACAGCATAATGATAGACTTTTGACCTACAGCGCTCCTAAGCCCAATAAAAAGGCAGTCCGGGAATTACTGGAAGCAGGAGAAGAATTACCGGGAGCAGAGCTTGTTCGCGGTGTCCGAATTACAATCAAGTGAGAAATAGAAAGGAGAATAACATGCCGATTATTGTCAGTGAAAAAGCCGGAACCCATTTTGAACCCGTTTCTGAGGGGGTACATATTGCAACCTGTGTGAGCCTAGTTGATATCGGAGTGCAGCACAATGAAATGTATGGAAAAGACCAGAAAAAAGTGATCCTCACATGGGAATTCCCTGACGACATCATAGAAACGGAAAATGGGGAGAGACCCAAGACACTCAGCAAGGAATACACAGCATCGCTCGGTGAAAAAGCAACGCTCAGAGGGCATTTGGAAGCATGGAGAGGGAAAAAGTTTACCTCAGAAGAACTCAAAGGGTTTGACATGAAAAATATCCTGGGAACGTCATGCCAAATCCAGGTGACCCATATCAGTAGGAACGGGAACACTTATGCGAATGTGCAGAGTATTATGGCGCTCCCCAAAGGGACAAAAGTTCCGCCCAGTATGTCCCAAGTGGAAAACGGTTTAACCTACTTTGCTTTAGATGAGCCGAATTGCTTGGAAAAGATGGGGGATTTGCCAAACTGGATCCAGGAAAAAATCCGAAATTCAGTGACCTACCAGGAAATGGAATCATCCCAAAAAGACCCCATCAGCGGTGATTTTGGAGGATATTCTGACGATGAGGATCTTCCCTTTTAATAAGCCTGTAAATCCCTCAGGTAGCAGTAATGAGGTGTAACAATGAATTATCTGGAAGAAATAAACCGCTTTGAACGATGGCTCGAAACAAATTACTTGCCCGCACCATCACAATTATTGTGGTACAAGTTGCTTGCACTCTTTAATAGATGCGGGTGGGCCGAGTGGATTACAGTAGATAACCAAAGATTGATGGGGCTTATCCAGTGCGAAAGCAAAAACACCTTTCTGCGCGCTAGGAATCAGCTTCTGGAAACCGGACTGATTACATATCGCAAAGGAAAAAAGGGGACACCGAATCAATATCATTTAATAGGATTCGGTTCAAAAAATGAACCACAAACGAAACTGAAAACGGAACTGTTTA
>CALDJI010000232.1 GCA_937901805.1 uncultured Clostridia bacterium
GGCGCGCAGGGTGCTGTGATCCACATCTGCTGCGTCCGGTTTGGTGGAGGTGTGGAACACCGCCCCCACGCCGAGATAGTCCGCGCCCGCGCGTTCGGCGGCAACTGCCTGTTCCACCGTCTGTGCGGAAACGCCCAGAATCTTATCCGGCCCAATCAGCGCGCGGACGTCCTTTGCCGCCATATCGTGCTGGCCGACATGCACCCCGTCCGCATCCGACTGGAGCGCGATTTCGAGATTGTCGTTGACGACAAAGGGGATATGACGGCTTTTGGCCGCGCGCCCAATTTCCCTGGCCTCCTTCAGAAAAGAGTGCTCGTCCAAGTCCTTTTCTCGCAGCTGTAAAAAGGTTCCCCCCGCGTCCAGGCATGCTTCCACCTGGGAAAGCAGGGTTTTTCCGCCAAGCCAGCTCCTGTCCGTAACCAGGTAGAGCTGCATGGAATTTCTATCGACTTTCAATTTTTTCACCTCTGCTGAGCATGGCGTCGTCCATTTTGCTCATATAGTCAATCAGATGGACACGCAGGGTCGCTGTCCCTGCGTCCAGTTTTTCCACATCCCGGTAGGCAAGCTCCCCGCAAAGCCCCATCGCGCTGACTGCAGCGGTTGTTGCTTCCAGCACATGTTCCAGGTTTGCCGCACAGTAGCAGGCGATGACACAGGTGAGCATGCAGCCGGTCCCGGTGATTTTGGACATCATCGGATGGCCGTTGCGCACGGCAAAGGCGCGGGTGCTGTCCGCAATGACGTCAATCGCGCCGGTGATGGCGATGACCGCGCCCGTGCGCGCGCTGAGTTCCTTTGCAAACCGGACGACGGAATCCAGATTGTCCTCGGTTGTGGCGTCCGCTTCATCCGCGTCCACGCCCTTGGTTGTCCCGCTGCCCGCGTAGACGGTTTTCATCTCGGAAATATTGCCGCGTATTACAGTGAACTTGACTTCATCCAGCAGGCGGAACACCGTCTCGGTGCGCAGCTTGGAAGCGCCGGCGCCGACCGGATCCAGGACGACCGGATGGCCGAGCGCATTCGCCCGTTTGCCTGCCAGGATCATCGAATCAATGGTGCGCGAGTTGAGCGTGCCGATGTTGATCACCGTGGCGCTGCACAGGGAAGTGATTTCCTCCGCCTCCTGTTTGTCATCCGCCATGATGGGGGATCCGCCGCACGCCAGGGTGATGTTGGCGCAGTCGTTGACGGTGACATAGTTGGTAATCGCGTGTACCAGGGGAACCTGTTTTCTCACATTCTGAATCAAAAAGGGTGTCATTTGCAAAAGCCTCCTGTTTTTTGGGCCCGCTTTGGAAGGGCCGTCCCATTTGTAAACAGAACCCTGTATGGGGAGTGGAACTTCCTGAATTTAGATAACGTCCGGGTCTTCGCCGCGCAAAATCCGGTTCAAGGTGCGCACCGCACACATTTTGCCGCACATGGTGCAGGTATCCTCCCGCTCCGGGGTGGAAGTGGCGCGGTAGCGTTTTGCCTTCTCCGGGTCGATGGCGAGTTCAAACTGCCTGTCCCAATCGAGGTTGCGCCTTGCGAGCGCCATCTCATGATCCCATGCGAGCGCCTGTGGGATGCCCTTGGCGACGTCCGCCGCATGGGCTGCAATTTTGGAAGCGATAATCCCCTCGCGCACGTCCTCCGGGGTCGGCAGGCGCAGATGCTCCGCCGGGGTGACATAGCACAGGAAGGCCGCGCCGGATGCGGCGGCGATGGCCCCGCCGATGGCCGCGGTGATATGGTCATAGCCCGGCGCAATATCGGTCACAATCGGGCCGAGGACGTAAAACGGCGCGCCCTTGCAGATGGTCTTTTGAATCTGCATGTTTGCGGCAATCTGGTTGAGCGGCATATGGCCCGGCCCCTCAATCATAATCTGGACGTTTTTCTCCCATGCGCGCTGGGTGAGTTCGCCCAAAGTGACCAGCTCTTCAATCTGGCTGATATCCGTCCCGTCCTCAATGCATCCCGGCCGGCAGGCGTCTCCCAGACTGATGGTGACGTCGTATTCGGCGCAGATATCGAGCACCTCGTCGTAGTGCTCATAAAACGGGTTTTCGTTCCCAGTCGCCATCATCCAGGCAAAAATCAGGGAACCTCCGCGGGAAACCAGGTTCATCAGGCGCTTGTTTTTGAGGAACCGTTCCCCAGTCGCCTTGTTGACCCCGCAGTGGAGGGTGAGAAAATCCACGCCGTCCTGTGCGTGCATGCGCACAATGTCAATCCACTCCTGCGAGGTAATCTGGGGAAGCGGCTTGTTGTAATAGACCACCGCGTCATAGATGGGTACGGTGCCCAGGATTGCCGGGCATTCCGCGGTCAGTTTGCGGCGGAATTTCTGCGTATCGCCGAAAGAGCTCAGATCCATGATGGCTTCCGCCCCCATGTCCACGGCGTCTTTGACCTTTTCCATCTCCTCGTCCAGGTTGACGCAGTCGCGGGAAGTCCCCAGGTTGACGTTGATTTTTGTCTTGAGCATGCTGCCAATGCCGTGGGGCTTCAGGCACTTGTGGTTTTTGTTTGCCGGAATGGCAACCGTACCGGCTGCGACATACTCCATCAGTTTTTGCACCGGGATCTGTTCTTCTGCTGCAACCGCTTCCATCTGCGGTGTTACAATGCCTTTGCGCGCGGCGTCCATCTGTGTGGTATACATCATGGTGCTTTCTCCTTTACATAAAAATAAGGGGGACGTACCAAAGCGGTACATCCCCCATGCTGTTGATGTATGGTTCCTACGTTGGCATTATCCAAATCAGGTTCTAAGGGTCGAAGCTGCATTTTGCTTCCTCTCAGAGTACATGCGTACACTCCCCTGTATTCTGTTGTGGTTTTCAGTATACTCCAAACCCTTCCCGCTGTCAAACGCTTTTGGGCGCCAAACCGACAAAATCCGGCAAAACGACATTTTTCGATTCCGGCGCCGGTTACAGCCGCCAGAGGAAAAAGCTGTTGGCGGCAAGATAAACCGCCCACAGAAATTCTGCCCCGCAGAGGAAAAAAGCCCCCTTATTCACCCAAAGGCTTTCCGCTGCAAATTTCAGGGCGCAGAGCGCGCAGCCTGCCATCAGCACCAGCCCGACCAGAGGCAGGTTTAATCCCAGGGTAAACAGCCCCCACAGCACAAACCCCATCAGCAGATAACCGCCGGGACGCAGCGCGCGCTGTTTGGAACGGCTCCTCGACTGGTAGACAAGATACCCGGCCAGCCCCATCAAAACAAGCATGACAAGCCAAAGCGTCAGGAAAACCGGAAGGGAAAGGCGCAGCACGGGCTGGATATCGGACAGGTACCGCTCCCCGAGCTTTGAGGTGGCAAGAAACGGCAGCAGCCCTGCGGCCGGCGGCACGAACAAAAAGCACAGGAAGGGTTTGAGCTTGATAATCACATTCATTTGGTTGTCCCCCATTTTGTCGTTCAGATAGTTCCATATCTATGACGCGGGGGAAAGCATTATGACAGATCCTCCCCAATTTTCAAATTATCATCCACAAAGCAGACGGTATAAAAAACCGGACGGCAGCCCGTCCGGTTTCTATGCTTTTTATTTTCCGCAGGAACAGGAGTGCCCTTCGCCATGGTGGTGGTGATCATGTCCCGCGCAGGAAGCATTATCCAAGAAAGCGAGGGTTCCATTTGCATATTGTTCTGCGACCTCATGGATATCTCCTGTCACACCAGTCATTGCAGTCATTCCAAGGGCATCCAGCTTATCTTTTGCGCCCTGTCCCATTCCGCCGCAGATGACGGCATCCGCGCCGTTTTCCTTCAAAAAGCCGGCGAGAAGAGCGTGGCCATGCGCAGAGGTATCCAGATCCCGGCATCCTGTAATCTTCCCCTGTTCAACCGTGAAAAGTGCAAAGGATGTGCACTTTCCAAAATGTCCGCAAACTTTTCCATTTTCCTGTGCAATTGCTACTATCATTTTCGTTTCCTCCTTGGATTTTACAGCCGATTGTCCAAACCGACAGCTTTTACATGTTTTGAAGCAGGGGCAATCCCCATTAGATACCCGGTAGTTTCCCCCGCCAATGGTCAGGGCGCTTTCTTCCAGCAGGGCTTTGGCCACCCGATAGCGCGCAGAGGCCAAAATCCGCTGATAAGTTCCTCGGGATACCTGCATCAGCGCCGCCGCTTCCCCCTGTTCTTTCTTCTCATAATCAGAAAGACGGAGTGCCTCCAATTCCTCCAGCGTCAGGGAAACCTCCTGCCCGGCACCCCCCTGCGGCTCAAACACGCGGGTTTTCGGCAAAATGCAAATTCTTCTGCATTTTTTCCCTCTTGGCATTCAAGAACTCTCCCTTTCCAATGGAATACATATTGTGCATATGCACAATATGTATTCTACCACACAACCACCCGCCTGTCAATCAGGCAGCAGGATTAGAAGCATACGCTGCACAACGGAAATCTCCTGCGCCCAAAGCCTCAGAAATATCTCCCGTATACGGCTGTCTTTGGACGAAAACCCTTCCTTTGCATATTCCTTTGCCAGCTGGATAAGCAAAACGGCGTGGCGTTTGATACTGGCGCGGAAGTTTTGGGAAAAACCGACCTCCGCCTGCTTGGAGGGCAGATAGTTTTTCGCGCACAGGGAACGGTAGAGCCCCTTTAAATCCGCGACATGCTGTAAGGACTGTTCTGCCAAATCCAGAAAAATCTGCATGGCAAGGACGTTGTCTGTACAGCCAGCCATCACCTTGTAGAAAGAATGGAACGCCGTTTCCTGCTCAATATATCCGCTCAGGCGGGCTGTAATCTGTTTCATATCAATTCCCCGCTTCCTGCAATGCACCAAATCTGTTTGTTCTCCATATGCTGTAGAGAAGGCGGCAAAACGCGCCGCACAATCCCCCTTGTAAACGGTAAGGTGATGGAATGGCTTTTGATGACAGAGAACTTCTGGCAAGGCTGATTCAGTGCGAAGCCGGCGGAGAAGGTGAGGACGGGATGCGGGCAGTTGCAACCGTCATTATGA
The DNA here is from genome assembly GCA_937901805.1 of uncultured Clostridia bacterium. Taxonomy (GTDB): domain Bacteria; phylum Bacillota; class Clostridia; order Oscillospirales; family Ruminococcaceae; genus Pseudoruminococcus_B. Next base: position 4,983 of record CALDJI010000232.1, read on the forward strand.
ACCGGACGCGGATTCCCTATGGAGAGTTTTCAAGAGTTTCCCGGGGAGGGAACGTCCGTGCCATCATAGAACAGCAGGGACAGTTCAACTGTATGCGCACCAGCCTGGCAGGTCAACCAAATGCCCAAAACATCTGGAACATGAACCCAACGGACATCCACTATGAAATTGCAGATTGGGCCCTGGAGGGCGGTATCCTCCCAGGCGTTGACCACTCCCTGTTCTTTTACAACCCCTACAGTTCCACCTGCGCCCCCTATTTCCCTCCCGGAGGAGCCGGCGTCATTCACACCCGCGTTAACCAGCATTGCTTTTATGTTCCCACACAACTGTATGCACAGACCTGATGATTTATGAGTAAACCGCCCAATACATAGGCAGAAAGGAAACGATTCTATGAACTCCATGTTCTTGAATGGCAACAATCCCATGCAGGCCGCAATGTCCCCCAGCTGTATGGCGGCCCAGGCAAACCTGATGAATAACCCTAATCCCCCTTCCACGGTCCAACAGGCAATTGACGCCAACGGGCAGCAGGGGACATCCGGCCCGCAGCAAATGAGCACGCAGCAGCCTGTCCCCATCCAAAGCCTAATCCCTCCGCAGAGCGGGCAATCATCGCAGAATATTCCTGATTTTGCAGTACCGGATACTGGAAACGGCAGTCCTATAGTCAACCCCAGCATGCTTGCCCCCGCAGGTACTCTTCCGGGAGCAAACCAGTTGTTTCCCAACATTGTCCCTGAAGAAATCCCAGTTTCCCTCAGTCCCACCAGCCTGCAGTATTTAAACGGGTTTCTCCGTTCACAGATTGGGCGCAGGGTAACCGTAGAATTTCTGGTCGGCAGTAGTACCTTGTCTGAACGCAGCGGGATTTTGCTCGGTGTTGGCGTGAACTATATCCTTCTCAATGAAATCGAAGGGGATGACGTCATCGCCTGTGATTTCTATAACATCAAGTTTATCCACTTCTATTTCTGATAACCTCCTCAAGCAATCAGGACAGGGGCCTATTGCTCCTGTCCTGATTGCTCTCTATATACAAAATCATTCTTTTAAATACAGACTGGTACGATTTTCCAGTTCCCGAACCCGCTGTTCCAGCGGCCTTCCTTCATCTTCCATAATTGGTTGAAACACCTGGGTATAGTAATACTCATCAAAGATTTTGCAGGACGAAATCTGTTCTACTTGATCGTAATACCATACCAGCCAGGGAACGATATCCTCCATTTTTCCCCCTTGTCTTTCATAATATTTCCGTGTACCCTGTTCAGCTTTTTCCCTTGCGGTGTTCGATATATGGAAATTCATAAAATACTCAGGATAGGATCCATTAGAATCTGGAGAGAGCATGGATTCAATAAATTGGAATGCTCTGTCCTGTCTTTCCCGCTTTACTGTAGAAGATATGGAAACCATATCAACCGGAAAAGCAAAGTTACCCGTTTCTCCTGGCATCCGCAGCATAACCCCGGTTGGGGTAAGATCTTCCTCTTCCCATATTTTCAGACTACTCTGCAACCGGAAAAGGGAATCGCCTGTTTTTTGTGTATCCTCTGAAGAAGGATGGTTTTGTAAAAATTCCCGTTTTTCTTCTGCTGTCATTCGGACATCTTCTCTTGATAATAGCTCCTGATAGTCCTCATAAAACGAAGCAAAGGTGTCCGGAAAATCCACAGAAGCAGTATTATAATCAAAATAGCTTTCCACACACTGGCCCATAAAAAGCAGATCCAAAAGATGATATGACTGGGAATGGATACGTAAAAGATCCGCGTCTTCGCTTTGC
>CALDJI010000233.1 GCA_937901805.1 uncultured Clostridia bacterium
CACCGCAGTACGGCCGAGAAGAAAATGAATGACCGGGCGGTATTCCTCCTTACAGGAAACCAATTCGCTCGCCAGGCCGAGATATCCCTGGCACTGGGATAACCCCTTTTCCTCCAGCAGTCTGCCGCGCACAGTAGTCAAAGGCAAAAAGGTCGCCCGCCCGGAACCGGAGCGCTTTAAATAACGGATCGCCTGCTTAGCCGCCTGTTCATCCTGGACAATCAGATTCTGCATAGAAAAACCGAGCGCCGTCTCCACTGCATATGTATATTCCTGCTGTACGGAAATCAAGCGCGACACCGGGCCTTCGATTCCAGCAAGTTCACCCTTGCGTGCCTGTGCCATGACTGCACGGACACTGTGCTGGTAACCGTCCAGGTTTTTCTCCAAATCCTCATACAGCTTGACCCGGTTCTGTTTATCACGCACTTTTGCCGCCAAATCCCGGATCTGCAAAACCACCTGTTCCAGCTTGGCAGCATGGTGCCCGCGTTTGAGCAAATACCCATCCGCTATATTTCTCCGCTCCATAACCGTCTGTTGCTGCTGGGCGGAAAGTTTCTGCTGTACGGAAAGTTCCTGCTGGACCGCTGTCAGTTCTTCTTCCAAACGGGAAATACGCGCCCTGCGTTCTTTCAGGGCAAAACCAAGGGATGCAATCTGTGCTTCCCTTGCTGCCTGCCCCAAACGGTAATCGCTGAGCACCTGTTGTAAGGCGGACAGGGATGATGTGTCCATATGGATCTTGTTTTGCAGGCCTATGATCTGCTCCTGCATCTCCGCCGTCTGTTCACGGCGGGCAAGAAGCTGCTGCTGCGTATCGGAAACTTCCTTCTCCTTTTGGGTCAGAGCCTGTTCATTTCGGCTGAGAAACGCCTCGTTATTCTGTTTTTGCTCCGTAAGCTGGGCAATCTGCATATCTATACGGATTCCCATCTCCTGCGTGTGGGCAATTTCGTTTTGATTTACCGCAAGTTCCGAATCGATCTGAGAAACCCGCTGCTGGTAATCCGCCCTGCGCGAGCGGATCTCCTCAGCCAGGACTGCAAGTTTTTGGATATCGGCATACACGCGCTCAATTTCCTGTTCCGTGCGCTCCAAAGCCGCATGGTTGGCGTCGTACTCCCCCTGCCGATCGAGAATCTGCTCCTGCTGTTTTTGAATACGCCCTTTGAGTTCTTTTAACTGGCTGACCCAGAGGGAAATCTGCAGTGTTTTCCTCTGCTGTTCCAATTCGACAAATTTCTTTGCTTTTTGGGACTGGAGACGGAGCGGTTCAATTCTCCCCTCAATTTCCCCCAGAATATCGTTTAGGCGCAGCAGGTTTTCCTGCGCCAGCGCCAGACGCTTGAGCGCCTCTTCTTTGCGGTAGCGGAATTTGGAGATCCCCGCCGCCTCTTCAAAAATTTCCCGGCGATCTGTACTTTTGGCGGAGACAATTTCCGCAATACGCCCCTGGCCGATAATGGAATACCCATCCCGGCCAATCCCGGTGTCCATCAGCAGTTCATGGATATCTTTGAGCCGGACATTCATCTGATTGATACGGTATTCGCTTTCTCCGCTGCGATAAAACTTCCGGGAAATTGTAACTTCGTCGCTGTCAATATCAAATTCCCGACTGGTATTGTCAAAGGTAATCAACACCTGTGCAAAACCGCTGGGTTTCCGCTTGGCAGTGCCCCCAAAAATGACATCCTCCATTTTTGCCCCGCGCAGGGTTTTGGTAGACTGCTCCCCCAAAACCCAGCGGATGGCGTCGCCGATATTGCTTTTCCCGCTCCCATTTGGGCCGACAACCGCAATCATTCCCCTGTCAAATGTGAGTTTTGTGCGATCCGGAAAAGATTTAAATCCCTGAAGCTCCATAGATTTTAAATACAACCGGCGACACCCCCTTTTTCCCGAATTTGTACTGCTCCGCGGGGAATCTCCTTCGCCTGCCGGATACAGACAGGATACCCCTGTCCCGCCAATATTTCCAAATTTCTTTTATGCTGTCCCACAGCTTTAGAGACACAGGATGGATGTACCCAAATCTCATATTCCCGCTCTTTCGGCCTGCTTTGCAACTGTAAGAGGATTCGGGACAAAAAACGCTTTGCCTCACACAGTTCCCGAAAAGCAGGATGATAGGCGCCGCCAACCGCCTGCTGTTCCACCTCTTTCGAAGCGTGCAGGCCAACCCGGATCACCTTGATTCCTGCCTGCTCAAAGAGATCCAGTCCGTTCGCCGTATCCAGTTCTTTCTCGGATGTACTGCCGTATAAACCGGTCATCATCTGCACACCGAGAGAAATCCCTGCATCTTTGACAAGTCTTGCAGCCGTCCTCACATCCTGAGCTGTATGGCCGCGGTTGTTTTGAAACAAAACTCCATCGTCCATGCTCTGTGCACCGAGTTCCAGCGCAGTCACACCGTAAGACCGCAGACATTCCACAATGGTTTCGTCCACAGCGTCCGGCCTGGTAGAAGCGCGGATTCCTGCAAAACCATACTCCTCTACACAGTTCTTCGCCGCCTGAAGCAATTCGCACATATAATTTTTCTCAATGGCAGTAAAACTGCCGCCGAAAAAAGCAATCTCTGTTGCATGCACCCGTTTGCCCAAATCCTTTGCCGCCTGCTTGCACAGCGCATGGACAGACTGTCCGTCCGGAAGCTGTTCTGCCCCGGAAATGGTTCTCTGATTGCAGAAGCTGCACCGGCAGGGACAGCCGACATGCGGCACAAAAATGGAGAGGTTGGCGTGGTTCATTCGCCCATCAAAGCAAGGGCTTCTCTTGCCGCCGCCTGCTCCGCGTCCTTTTTGCTGCGCCCGGTCCCTGTTCCAATCACATTGGAATTGAGTCGCACTTCCACGGTAAAGCGTTTGTCATGATCCGGACCACTTTCTTCCACCAGGCAGTAGGAAACCTTTTCTTCTTTATTCTGCTGGATAATCTCCTGCAAAATGGTTTTGTAATCTTTTGCTTTTTCCAGTTTCTCCGGCACCAGATCGTCGTGGAGAATATCAAGGATAAACTTTCTGGCCCGTTCCAGGCTGCCGTCCAGATAAATTGCCGCAATCACCGCTTCAACCGCATCCGCCAGAATGGAGGGACGCTCCCGTCCTCCGGTGAGCTCTTCCCCTTTTCCAAGCATTAGATAATCCCCAAGATGCAGTTTCAGTGCCTGTTTGTGCAAAGATTTTTCACACACGAGCGAAGCGCGGAATTTGGTGAGTTCTCCCTCCGGCATGTGTGAAAAATGCTTGTACAAATACTCCGACACTACAATGGAGAGCACGGAATCTCCCAAAAATTCCAGCCGTTCGTTGCTCTGCAGATCCTTTTTGGACTCATTGGCATAGGATGAATGGCGCAGCGCCGTCGAAAGCAGGCGCTTGTCATGAAATTCATACCCGATATTCTTTTCGAACTCCTTCATGTCGACCTCCCAAAATGCTGTATCATGTATAACGGCTAAAGGGCAGGCGAAAAATTCGTCTGCCCGTACCGCGCATTCTTATTTATGACTGTTTTGCCCGTCCCCGCTGTAAGGAGGATTCAATCTCTTCGATCACCCGTTTATCCACAAAATCCCTGGCCTGGCGAATCGCATTTTTAAACGCCTTCGCATTGGAGCTGCCATGAGCCTTGATGACGGGTTTTGCAATCCCCATCAGCGGAGCGCCGCCATATTCGGTGTAGTCCATCTTCTTTTTAAATTCCTTTAAGCCGGACATCACGCACATGGCTGCAATTTTTCCTCCAATCCCATTGAGGAACAGCCCCTTGATATTGTCAATCAGCATCATACCCAGCCCTTCGGTAAGTTTAAGGACCACATTTCCGGTAAAGCCATCCGCCACGGCGACTTCACAGGAACCTTCCGGCAGTTCCCTGGCTTCGACATTTCCTGCAAAGTTTATTTGCGGATTTGCCTTGAGCAGGGCATAAGCCTCATGCTGGAGCTGAGTACCTTTCGTCTCTTCTGCTCCGACATTGATAAGCCCTACTTTAGGCTTTGGCAGGCCCATGATTTTATTCATGTACACGGAACCCATCATACCAAACTGCTCAAGCATCTCCGGACGGCATTCCAGGTTGGCGCCTGCGTCCATTAACATAAAGCACCCGTTGTTATGCGGGAAGATGGGAGCCAGTGCGGGACGTTTGATCCCTTTGATGCGCTTGACAATGAACGTAGCGCCCATCACCAGCGCTCCTGTATTTCCTGCACTGACAAAGGCATCCCCTTTGCCCTCCGCCAGCAGGGAAAGCCCCACTGCCATGGAGCAATCCTTTTTTGCTTTGATCACATCGCCCGGATCATCTTCCATTGTCAAAACTGTATCCGCCTGGGCAATCTCAATCCCATCCAGGGAAATGCTGTTTTCAAACGCGGCCTTTGTCAGCTGCGTCTTGTCCCCTGTTAAAGTGATGTCCACACCATATTCGGCCACCGCCATTGCGCAACCCTCTAACACCGCTTTTGGCGCATGATCGCCGCCGAAGCCATCGACAATAATTCTCATTCTGGCACACGCTCCTTTTCTAGGATTTGCCGCATCCGGTCAAGCGATCGCCGGCTAAGCGCCGCATACCGGTCCTGTTTACTTTTTATCTTCTCCTCCAGAGGAGGCAATATTCCCATATTGCTTCCCATTGGCTGGAACTGTTTGACGGATTCGTCGCTGATATAGGCACACAACGCACCGATCATCGTCTCTTTTGGGAACCGAATCAGTTCTTTCCCTGCAAGGATTCGAGCGAGATTGCGCCCGGCCACGATTCCGGAAGAGGAGGATTCAATATATCCTTCGGTACCGGTAATCTGTCCGGCAAAAAAAATCCGTGGATCGCTTTTCAGGCGGAAACTGGAATCCAGCAGTCTCGGCGAATCAAGGAAAGTATTCCGGTGCATTACGCCATAGCGTACAAACTGGGCGTTTTCCAGGCCCGGAATCATGGAAAAAACCCGTTTCTGCTCCCCAAATTTCAGGTTTGTCTGGAATCCAACCAGGTTGTACATGGTTCCGTCCCGGTTTTCCTTTCTCAGCTGAACCACCGCCCAAGGACGTTTCCCAGTATGTGGATCGCGCAGGCCGACCGGCTTGAGCGGTCCGTACCGGATAGCATCATGTCCCCGTTTTGCCAGCACTTCAACAGGCATACATCCCTCATAGACAGTAAAACCCTGCTCGAAAGCTTTCAGTTCCACCGTCTCTGCCCGTGTCAGCTCCTGCACAAAGGATTCATATTGTTCTTTATCCATGGGACAGTTAATATAGTCGCTGTCTCCCCGGTCGTACCGGGCGGCAAAAAACACCCGTTCCTGATCAATGCTTTCAAAGCTGACAATGGGGGCCGCCGCGTCATAAAAACTGAGCGTCTCCTGCCCGCATTTTTCCCGGATGGCATTGGCGAATGCATCTGAAGTAAGCGGCCCTGTTGCTATAATAACATATCCTTCCGGGATTTGTGTGACTTCTCCGGAAACAATTTCAATATTTTTATGGGAACGGATCCGCTGTGTTACTGCATCGGAAAATTTTATACGGTCTACAGCAAGCGCCCCGCCTGCCGGGACGCTGCACTCGTCAGCGCACTGCATAATGAGGGAATCGAGCATCCGCATCTCTTCTTTCAGCAGACCGGCGGCGGATTCCACCCGCATCGCCTTCAGGGAATTGGAGCAGACCAGTTCTGCAAAACCCTCGTATTTATGCGCAGGGGAATATTTTTCCGGTTTCATCTCATACAGCCTCACTGAAATCCCTGCGTTCGCGAGCTGCCATGCCGCTTCACATCCTGCAAGCCCCGCGCCGATTACATGTACCGTCATCCGTTTTCTCCTTTTCACACTATAAACCCATCCCTGCGGCCGATAGTGCCGCAGGGACTCCTTTTATTTTTCAGCAGCCTGCTTTGGCTCCTCTTTGAGAGAGCGCTCATAGTCGCAGCCCTCTTTTGCACAGTAGATTTTCCCCATCTTTCCGCGCTTTTTTAAAAGTGTGCCGCCGCATTTTGGACATCGTTCCTCTTTGAAGGGTTCATCCCAGGTCATAAAACCGCACTTGGGGTTATGCTCACAGCCGTAATAGGTCTTCCCCGTTTTCGAGCGTTTGACCAGAATTTTTCCTCCGCAGAGCGGGCAGATCCCACCTGTTTCCTGTACAATCTTCTTGGTATTGCGGCATTCTGGGAATCCGGAGCAGGCTAAAAACTTGCCAAAACGGCCAATTTTAATAACCATTTTGCGCCCGCATTTTTCACAGACAATATCCGTCTCTTCATCTGGTACTTTTACGCGGGTACCATCCATCTTTTTTTCTGCCTTTTGCAGGGTTTCATCAAATTCCCCGTAAAATTCCTTCAGGGTCTTGACCCAGTCAATTTCCCCATATTCCACCTTATCGAGGTTTTTCTCCATTTCCGCAGTAAATTTGACATTGACGATATTGCTGAACAAATCCTTCATCAATTTTGTGGTCACTTCGCCCAATGCAGTCGGCTTGAGCGCTTTTGCTTCCCGCTCAACATAATTACGCGCCAAAATTGTGGTAATAGTCGGCGCGTAGGTGCTCGGACGTCCAATCCCATTTTCTTCCAGAGCCTTAATCAGGGACGCCTCGGTATATCTTGGCGGCGGCTGTGTAAAATGCTGGTTTCCCTCCAGACTCTTCACTTTCAGTACATCCTGCTCTGCAAGCGGAGGAAGCGCGCCGCCTTCTTCGCTTTCTTCGTCTTTTCCTTCCTCGTAAAGCACTGTAAAGCCTTCAAACTTCACAGTG
>CALDJI010000234.1 GCA_937901805.1 uncultured Clostridia bacterium
CCTTCCCGGTCTACAAGACCCCGTTTATCTTTGCGAACTTCAACGGCACCGCAGGGGACGTCGAGGTCGTCACCCATGAAGCAGGACACGCCTTTGCCGGGTATACAGCCCGCAATATCCTCCCGCTGGAAAACCAGAACCCGACGCTCGAATCCTGCGAAATCCACTCCATGTCCATGGAATTTTTCGCAGAGCAGTGGTCGCACTATTTCTTCGGGGACGACGCGGAGAAATTTAAGTACAGCCACCTTGCAAGCGCCCTGTTCTTCATCCCGTACGGCACCATCGTCGACTACTTCCAGCATATCATCTACGAGCACCCGGAATATACCCCTGCTCAGCGTCATGAAGTCTGGGCAAAATTAGAAAGTGATTTCCGTCCCTGGCTGAAGCTGGAGGGGACTCCTTTCTATGAGGGCGGCAAGGGATGGCAGGCAAAGATGCACATCTATGAACGCCCGTTCTATTACATCGACTACTGTCTGGCGCAGACCGTCGCGCTTCAATTCTGGGCGCTCATTCAAAAAGACCGCTCGGATGCATGGAACCGCTATCTCGCCCTGGTCAAAGAGGCGGGAACCAAAACCTTCAACGGACTGGTAGAAACCGCAGGACTCGACACCCCGTTCGGAGAGGACGCCCTGAAGACCATTGCAGAGGCAGGCCAGAAGTTTCTTGACAACTTTGATACAACAGCACTCAAATAGTTTTTCATTTATTTCGGCCCGGGTACTCCTGCCCGGGCTTTTCCTATGGGAAAATACACAAAGTTTGATTGTAAAATTGGAACTTGAAAGCTTTTTCCCAAAATAAAATCAGATTTCATTGCAGAATGCACATCCATATAGACTGGTTTTACAAAATCCCGATAAAATCTTGCCCTTTCTGCCGATTGTCAGATTTCTGCCCAGACAGTATGATAGAGTTATAGAAAAAAGATATCCCCTGTCTATCCCAAACATGGGGAGAATTTCATTTTGGAGGAGGAACCCTATGAAACTCGGTATCAGCAGCTATTCCCTGGTCCAGCATCTGCGGGACAAAACCATGACCATCTATGATGTGATGGATTGGGCAAAAGAACACGGATGCGACCATCTGGAACTCGTTCCCTTTGAACTTGATTTTCTGCTGGAAGACGGCAGCATCAATGAAGAACTTGTGATGGGGATCAAGAAAAAATCAGAGGAAATCGGACTTCCGCTTTCTACCTTTTCTCTCAATGCCTGCGTTATCCAGGATAAGGAAGAGGACAATGTGGCAGAAATTGCACGGATTAAAAAATACATCGATATTGCGCATATGCTCGGCCTGAAAAGGATGCGCCACGATACCTGCACCGGGCAGCATCCCCATGGAATCAATACCCCGCACCAATTTGAAGTGGAATTCCCACGGCTGGTAAAAGCCGTTCAGGAATGCGCAGACTATGCCGCCCAATACGGAATGAATACTACGCTGGAAAACCACGGGCGGTTCGCCCGAATGTTAAAATGACCATGGACGTCGGCAACTTCCGCTGCGTCAATGAGGAGAATGTCGTGTCTGTTGCTAAGTGCGTCAAATACGCGGATATGATCCACTTGAAGGATTTTTATATCCGCGATCCGCAGAAAGTCCCGAATTTTGACGAGGGCAGCGCTGGCAACCGCCAGGGTAATTTCTTTGTTACCGCTTACGGGGAAATCCTGCGCGGCGCCATCTTGGGGCATGGAGATCTGGATATCTGGAAAATCCTCAAAACCATCAAGGATTCCGGTTATGACGGACATATCTCCATCGAATTCGAGGGCATGGAGGAATGTTGTCATGCAACCGATTTGTGCCTGAAAACAGCTCGGTATATCTGGGACAGGGTATAAAAGATTACAGGCATCCATCCCGGCACAGTACTTGTGCCGGGATTTTTTTGCCGGGCTTGCCCGTAAAAACTCCCTATGCTATACTGGACATAGTTTTACAAGTAAAGTATTAGGAAAAACATCTTTTTCTTGGGAGCTATACTGTATGAAAAAAACATTTTTTCCGGTATCCTTTTAGGTGTGTTTTGCCTGGTGTGGGTATGCGCCGCGGCGCTGGCCATTCTGCATGCGACGGACTTCCTATACCGGTTTGACATCCGTTTTTTAGATATCCCATCCCAGACCGGGCTGGGCGAAGACGTACTCCTGCGAAATTATCACGCCATCCTCCAATATCTGATTCCTTTTACTTCTACAGCTTTTTTTCTGCCGGATTTCCCATTTTCCGAACAGGGGGCTTTCCATTTTCAGGAATGCAAAACCCTGTTTACCGGCGTCTATCTTCTGGGAATCATCTGCCTGATCCTCACGGTACTGCTCCTCTGGTATTTCAAAAGGAAAGAAAAACTCTCCGCCGCCACCCTTTTTTCTGCGGCGGGCACGGCGGTATTTCTGCCTCTGCTCCTGCTGGGCGCTATCGCTGTCAATGCGAAAAAGAGCTTCACTCTGTTCCATAAAATCTTTTTCCGCAACGATTACTGGATTTTCGACATCCATACCGATCCGGTAATCCAGATCCTACCCATGGATTTTTTCCTGCACTGCGGTATTTTTATCGGCCTATGCTGGATTGTCTGCTCAGCAGTCCTGTTTTCACTGGGAATGCGGCAAAGAAAGCAACAGGCTGTATCGTAAACAGTAGGGGATGCTCCCTATAATTACAGCATAAATATAAAAACGGAGGAAACACAAAGGAAAAATTTCGTCTTGGGCGCACGGAACTGATGGTTTCCCGCAGTGGATTCGGCGCGTTGCCAATCCAGAGAATCCCGGTGGAAGAATCCGACATCTTACTGCGCAAAGCCTACGACAACGGTATCAATTTCTTTGACACCGCACACGCCTATACGGACAGTGAGCAAAAAATCGGCCATGCCTTGAGCGATGTGAGAAACCACATTGTCCTTGCCACCAAATTTGACGCCAAAACGGTAAAAGGCTTTTGGGAACAATTGGAAAACAGCCTGAAAATGCTCAAAACCGATTACATTGATATCTATCAGGTACACAATCCCTCAATCCTCTCCGATCCAAACGACGACAGCGGATTATATGCAGCCATGTGTGAAGCCAAGAAAAAGGGGTACATCCGTTTCCTTGGGGTGACCAACCACAGTTTTGCGCTTGCCACCAAAGCCGCCCTGTCCGGCTGCTACGATACGATCCAGTTTCCGCTCAGTTCCCTCTCCTCCGAAGAGGATCTGAAAATTATCGACGTCTGCAAACAGCAGGATCTGGGCGTCATTGCAATGAAAGCGATTTCCGGCGGACTGATTACCGACGTCTCCACGACCTTTGCTTTCCTGCGCCAATATGACAACGTGATCCCCATCTGGGGAATCCAGCGCGAAAGAGAACTCAACGAATTTTTGGCACTGGAGAAAAATCCGCCTGTCCTGGATGACGCCATGTGGGAAAAAATCCAGCGCGACCGCAGGGAGCTCTCCGGCAATTTCTGCCGTGGATGCGGCTACTGCCTCCCCTGTCCCGCCGGGATTGAAATCCCGACGGCCGCGCGAATGTCCCTGCTGCTGCGCCGTTCCCCTTACGGCCCCCATATTTCCAAAGAGGGACAGGAAAAAATGAACCGGATTGAAAACTGCATCTGCTGCGGCGCCTGCAAGAGCCGCTGCCCCTATCATCTGGACACGCCGAATCTGCTCAAATACATGCTCAAAGACTACCGGGAATTCTGCGCCGCTCATGCAGATGAAATCAAAGAATCCTGATTTAAAAAATCCCCTGACAGATGGAACTTGTCAGGGGATTTTTTAGTTCATTTTCTTTTTCACCGGGACATAGATATCCATAGTGCTGTCCGGGCGGAAATGGCAGCGCTCATCATAGAACTCAAAATCCATCTTGCCCTCGTCGTACTCATAGCCGCTGGAAGGAAACCACTCCTCAAAGATATATTTCCACAGGTTTTTAATTGCAGGGGTGAATTTGGAATCATACGTATCCGTATTTCGCAGATCCACTGGCTCGGTGGTAAATACCGCATAGTCCGCGGCCGGTACTTCCACCCGAATCATATCCGACGTTACCTTGCGGAAGTCCTCCACCGCCACGCCCAGAAGATAAGAAACCTTTCCGCTCTCTGAACGGACGCAAAGCCCATATTCCCCATGCTTTGGAGGGGAAAGCTGTTCATACATTTTGCTTTCTAGATTTTCTCCATTGTAGTTCTCCCAGTATGCGGCAATGTCCCGTATGTACCCGTTCTCCAGCTGAGTTTGAATCCCATATCCGGCAATCCGGAAAGCCGGCAGCTGTTTCATTTTCGGCATCATCTGCATTCCTCCTAATGGCATCTGTACACCCTTCCATCCAGCCATACGCGCGACATAGACGCTGGGGGCATACCCAAATTCTTTCCGAAAGGCTTTGGTAAAGCCGCTTGCTGTCTCAAAACCATAATCCAGTGCAGTTTCCAGGATTTTTCTCCCTTCCAGCAATTCCATGCGCGCCAAGGATAATCTGCGGCCGCGCACATAATCCATCACGGATATTCCGCGCTGCTTTGCAAATAACCGGCTGAAATGATAAAGGGAATATCCTGCCTGCTGTGCAATCCGCCGTGCTGTTAAAGGTTCCCGGATATGTTTCTCAATATAATCTACACAGTTTTCAATGGTTTTGCTATAGTTCATCGTCTTTCCCTTCTTTCGACAACACTATCGTAACGCAAATACCGCTGTTTTTCTGTTCCTGATTTGCTCTGTTGGCAGATAGAGCAGAAAAGCAGGCAAAAAGCCCGCTTTTTACGTTGTTTCCTGATAAATTCTTTGTACCACGGAAAATGCCGTCTCACAGTCTACCCCGCTGCGCTTTAAACGCATCGCCGCTTTTTCAAAAAAAGAAAGGGCGCTTTCCCGCTGCGCTTTTCCTGCAAGCGTGCTGTCAGCGACAAAATTCCCCTTTCCCGCCTGCGAATAGATGATTCCGCCTCGCTCCAAGGAGGAATAAACCCTTTGAACCGTATTGGGGTTGATTTGCAGCTGCCTGGCAAGCCCCCTGACAGAGGGGAGTTTTTCCTGTGGTTTTAGGTGTCCTTTCTCCACAAGGGAGCGGATACACTGCTCCAGCTGTTCATAAATGGGCTGTTTGCTGTTGTGGTCAATGGATATCAGCATGTCCTACTCTCCTTTCCGTGCCCTGCTATTTTTCATCATAGCATGGGATTTTTTCCTATGCAAGAATTCTAGAAACCGCGTACTAAATTTCTGGTAGCAATGCCTTAATTTCACAGAGGAATTTCGTATAAATCCTTCAAATTCTTGATTTTCACAAAATTGGGTACAGAAAAGGTGTTTTTTTTACACAGGTTATGCTATAATAGGGACAAGAATCCATACCGCTTCATTCTGGCGGTTTGTCCCTTTCTCAGGGAAATACATATTACTATGAGGTGAAATACAATGGGCAAGTTTAAAATTGGCGTTATGGCCGACAGCTTCCGTACCGATTTCAAAACCGGTGTAGAAAAAGCTGCAAAACTCGGCGCAGATGGCATCCAGATGTACATGGTTGACGGAGAACTCGCTCCGAAAAATATGACCCCCGCAAAAATTGCCGAGGTCAAGGATATCATCAAATCCAACGGCGTGGAAATCTCCGCAGTCTGCGGCGATCCGGGCGGACATGGTTTTGCTATCAAAGCAGACAATCCGGAAAAGATCGCATTCTCCAAGAGAGTAGTTGAGATTACCAAAGAGCTCGGTGCAAACGTCGTCACCACCCATATCGGCGTGATCCCGGCAGATCCAACCTGCGAGCGTTACAAAGTCATGCAGGAAGCCTGCGCAGAACTCGGTGCATTTGCAGATTCCCTGGGCGTTTCCTTTGCAATTGAAACCGGCCCGGAAAAGGCAATCACTCTCAAAGGCTTCCTTGACAGCCTTGGCAACAAGGGTATGAAAGTCAACTTTGACCCGGCAAACTTTGTCATGGTTACCGATCAAGATCCAGTGGAAGGCGTTGAAATCCTCAAAGATTACATCGTCCATACCCATGCAAAAGACGGCATCATGCTCCAAAAAACCGATCCGCAGGTCATCTATGACTTCTTTGCAGAGGGCGGCATTGAAGATATGCGTATGAGCGACTACTTCCTGGAAACTCCGCTTGGCGATGGAAAAGTTGACTTCAACGCTTACCTTGCAG
>CALDJI010000235.1 GCA_937901805.1 uncultured Clostridia bacterium
ATCGGTCGAGGGCTTGACCTTAAATCTGAGGTCTCTTGTCCTAATCCCTCATTTTCGTCTCTCCCCTTTGTTCAGTTTTGAAGGTGTACAGTGAAAACTGAATCTGTATGCTTTCCCTGAAAAGAGAAAAGCTGGTGTCAATGACGCTTAGGATCCACCTGTTCCCATCCCGAACACAGAAGTTAAGCTAAGCGGTGCCGAAGATACTTGGCGGGTGACTGCCTGGAAAAATAGGTCGATGCCGATTTCAAAAAAGACTGTCGATTCTGACAGTCTTTTTTCTTTATCTTTGTAGAACATTTGTTTTGACATTCCTGCATGGATTTGTTATGCTGTATCTGATTGAAACTGGAGGGTTGCAGTTTGAACAGTAATACCGTATGGAATGTCAGAAAAAAGAATAATGTTTTTTTGCCAGCCGCTTTTATGACGGCACAAGCAGGATACAGTATTTATTTTGGTTTTATTGTAAGCTATTTGACCGCTCAGGGGATGAATTCTACGGGGATAGGGTTTATCCTCATGCTTTGTGCATTATTTAATTTGTTTTCACAGCCCCTGCTTGGCTTTATCAGCGATACCTATTTCCCTTCTAAGCAGATTTTGCTTGTTATGGCAATTATCGCAGTCCCTTTGAGTTTTGTGTTGCCGATTGCAATAGCTATTCCGGTTATTGCTGTATTCTCCATTGTGTTGATGGCTATGATAGAGTATTCTTTTGCCAATTTGTTTGATACCTGGATTGTGCAGCTCAATGAGAAAATCGGCGGAATCCACTACCCGTTCGCTAAGGGCATGGCTTCCTTTGGATATGCACTGGCCAGCTTAATTGTTGGTAAGATTCTGGCAGCGGTGGGAACAGGATGGATGTTCTTTATCCATGCACTTGTAATGGGTTTGTTGATCTTGTTCCTTTTGCCTTTGGATAAGGTCACCTGTAAAAATCAAAACCAGAATACAAAAAAGAGGAATTCTCTTTCCCTGCTGCAGACAGCAAAGGTTTTGGCGAAAAATCAAGACTATGTATTATTTGTAGCAGCATATATCCTTGTCAATGTAGGAATGCGCTTTATCACTTCTTTTTATCCAACACTAATTGCGGTGCGGGGTGGAAATGAAGGGGATCTGGGCGTTGGCTTTTTTCTCTGTTCGATGAGTGAAGTTCCATTTATTTTTCTTTTCTCAAAATTTTCTAAACGTCTCCGTATCGAGCATATCATGTTGTTTGCTTTAAGTATGTTTGCAGTCAAAAATATTGGCATGTACCTTTCGCCAAATGTCCTCGCATTACAATTGTCCCAGTTATTCCAAGGGCCTTCTTTTGGGCTCTATCTGCCCGCGGTGGTTTTGTATATGCGCAAAATCACGCCGGTTCAGATTTCAGCGACGGCATTAATGCTTTTAAGTGCAGTTACCAATGCTGTGGGGAGCGTTGCCGGCAACTTTTTTGGAGGAATTTTTATCGATCAATTCGGGATCTATCCCTCTATTTTAATTTGTATTGTAATACAATTGGTTGGTACGGCTGTATTTTTCTGCAGCCTTGTTTTGAGGAAAATGAAAAGAACGGAAAAAACGGCGATTACAAAATAAGAACGAAAACTTGACAAATGGATTTTCCAACTGTATACTGTAACACGGAAAATCTGCCAGGAAGGCAGGATACGGTTTTACAAATCAGCAATAGGAAAAAGGATAAATGGGGCCTGCAGGTCATCTGATACAAAGTATCCGGTGGAATGCAGGCCTTTTTGTGAAATCGGTCGGCTCCAGAAGGAACCAGATAAAACGACAATTATTCTGGAGGGAAACCATGAAACGAAATCAAACAAAAAATCTTGTAATTGCAGCGCTGTGCCTTGCCCTGGGAATTTTATTTCCGCAGATTTTCCATGTCTTTGGTGCAGGGAGTACTTTTTTACCGATGCATATTCCGGTTTTACTCTGCGGGCTGCTCTGCGGATGGCAGTATGGTGCGCTGTGTGGATTCATCGTCCCTCTGTTGTCTTCTGCCTTTACCGGGATGCCCCCGATGTTTCCAACAGCGCCGGCGATGATGTTAGAACTCTGCACATATGGGGCGCTGACAGGACTTTTTTACCGTAAACAGAAATGGAATATCTATGTTTCCCTAGTCGGTGCGATGCTGGCAGGCCGTGTGGTTTCTGGAATTGCAAACGCTGTTTTTATGGGGATTGCAGGAAAAGCTTATGGGTTTTCCGCGTTCCTGACGGCCTCTTTTGTCACCGCAGTTCCGGGGATCGTCATTCAGCTTGTGGCGGTGCCGCTGGTGGTTTTGTGCCTGGAAAAGGCAAATCTTATGGAATCTCCCAAAAAGGCAGCTTATCAGGCTGCGTAGTCGTGGAAAGGTGGTCTGTCAATGGATTCCAAGATTAGTCAGATAAAGCAGTTTTTTGATGAAAAAGCCGGTAATTGGGATAATATGAATTTCCATGATCCGAAAAAATTGAATATGGTGGTTACAATGGCGCAAATTCCCGAGGGAGGACGCGTTCTGGATTTGGCATGCGGAACCGGGGTTTTGTTTCCTGAAATTTTGAAAAGAAATCCTTCTGAACTGATGGGAGTGGATTTATCCGACGCAATGATTGCCCGGGCAAAGGAGAAATTTCAGGATTCCCGCCTGCGTCTGATCGCTGCAGATTTTTTTGATTTGCAGGAAACAGGATTTGACGTTGTGACCATATACAGCGCATACCCGCATTTTTTGGATAAGGATAAGTTGCTGCATCATGTTTGGGAAACGTTGAAGCCTGGCGGCAGGGTTTTGGTTGCCCATACAGATAGCCGCCATCAAATCAACCATCGGCATAGCGGAGGGGCGCATGTACAGTCGGTTTCTTCCCATTTAGGGACAGCTTGGGAGGAATCAAGATGGTTTGACCCCTATTTTACCCTTGATATTCTTGCGGATACGCCGGAGTTTTATTTGATTTCCGGGATCAAAAAAGAAAGATAAAAAGAGGCTGTTTTGGCAATTCGCCAAAACAGCCTCTTTTCTTTTGCCTATTATATGGAAATATATTGATGATATTTCCTGCAATATGGTAATATGTCAGAAAAATATTGTGTAATTGTACAATTTTGTTCCTTGAATGGGGATTTTCACTTTGATAAAATAAACATAAGAATCCAAAGAGTTGCATAAAACAGAGCAGGAGGTTCTTTTGCTCTGCAAATTGGGGGAAAGGGAATGAAAAGAAAGCCCGGACAAAAAGCGACTATTTTTCTCGCTATGGGAAACGCAGTGTCCAACGGCGGCGTCTGTATCTATTTTGGTTTTATCGTCATGTTTTTGACACAGCATGGGTACAGCGAAAGCTGGATTGGCCTGGTGATGATGCTTTGTGCATTGGCCAATATGTTTTCCCAGCCCCTCATTGGGTATTTGACGGATACATTTATTCCAAATAAACAGATGCTGCTTGTACTTGCAGCAGTCAGTATTCCAATTGGTTTTATCCTTCCGGCGGGCGTTTCGATCCCTGTGGTCGCCGCATTTTCGATCATTTTGCTCTCTGTTGTCGAACAGATTTATGGACCTCTGTTTGATGTATGGACAGTTCGGCTCAACGAGCGGCATGGCGGAGTGGACTACGGCGTTACGCGGGGATTCGGTTCCATTGGGTATGCACTCGCGGCAATGGCAGCGGGCAAATGCTTTGACTGGATTGGTATTGAGTGGATGTTTGTCCTGCACGCCGTTGTGATGGGCATTTTGATTATTGTAGTGGCTTTCACAGAAAACGTCCCCTGCGATAATAAAAAAGAGGGAAAGGAAACCGGAGAGATGAGCCGTGTTTCCATGGGCCGGGCATTATTGATGCTTGCAAAAAACAAAAAGTACATGCTGTTTCTTTTTAGTTATCTTTTTATCGGCGTTGGAATGAAGTTTGTCGGGTTGTTTTATCCTGTACTGATTGAGACAAAGGGCGGGACAGAAGGGGATCTGGGGATTGGATTGGCCATTATGTCCCTGAGTGAATTTCCCTTTATGTTTTTATATTCTAAATATTCCAAACATTTTTCCATTGAAAAATTGATGATGTTCTCATTGGGAATGTACGTTGTGCGGGATGTCGCCATGCTGTTGGCACCAAATCTCCTGATGTTGGAATTAGCACAGGTAACACAGGGTCTGTCTTTCGGGATTTTTTTGCCGGCATTCCTATTTTATATGAAGTATATTACGCCGCGTCGGATTACCACGACGGCTATCACGGTTGTCGGTTCCGCCGGAGGGGCTCTGGCCAGTGTGGCGGGCACTTTTTTAGGAGGAATGATGGTTGAACAACTGGGAATTTATCCTTCTATGTTCTGCTGTACGGGCCTGGCTGTCATTGGTTTTCTCCTGTATCTTGTCAGCATGCGGGTTAAACGGGACGAAATGGATATCAGTGTATAGGGTTTTGCCAATGCCCGCAAAACAGATCTGTTAGGAAATCTTAATGGAATATGCTATACTGTTATAAGGTAAAGGGATAGTATATAGGATATCGAGGGCTTTTATATGGAGAAACTGCTGTGGGTTGGGCGGCGCATTGGGCGCCATCTGTCGTTACTTATTGGGATTGTTGCCTATGCGGACTGCTTTTCCGTTTGTGACGCTGGGAATTAATTTTACGGGGGCAGTCCTGATAGGCTTTGTGGCCTGTGCGGCGATCTGTACGGGACTTTCCGAAAATCTTGTTCTTTTTTTGAAGACGGGTTTCTGCGG
Source organism: uncultured Clostridia bacterium (assembly GCA_937901805.1). Taxonomy (GTDB): domain Bacteria; phylum Bacillota; class Clostridia; order Oscillospirales; family Ruminococcaceae; genus Pseudoruminococcus_B. Next base: position 4,739 of record CALDJI010000235.1, read on the forward strand.
GGGATTTACTACGTTTTCGGCCTTTTCCCTGGAAACTTTTCAACTTTTGGAAAATGGGAAACCAGGTTATGGACTTGTTTACGCGTTTGCCAGCGTTTTTTTCTGCATTTTCGGCGTTTGGATCGGCGGGAAATTAAGCGCCTTTTTTCTGACCCGGTAATCCGAACACGGCAAAAGGTTATGGTGATTGAAAAGAGGGAGGGAATAGCATGCAGGCTGTTTTTACCGTAATACTCAATATGTCTTTGGCCGGCTTTTTTGTACAGCTTGTACTGCTGGCTCTCCATCTGGTACCGCTGCGGCTGCTTTCAGCAAGAGTGCGTTATGCTTTATGGAATTTGCTCCCTTTGGCTATGCTTGCAGCAGCGTGGGATATGCCTTTGCTCGCAGGGGCTTATATGGAACTTGCAGTCCAGCTTTGGGGGATTGTATTTGCGGCGATTCTCCTGCTTCAGCTGTTTATCATGTTCCGGAAATATTTTCAGCTCAGAGGTTCGAGAAAAATTGAGAGCAGGATATTTGATATCTGCCGCCATGACTGCAAGGCGGAACATACGGCAGTCAAATTGATGCGCTCGAACGCGGTGGATGTCCCGGTGACCTGGGGACTGTTTTCGAAAAAAATTCTGCTGTCCGCAAATATCCATCCGGATGACACTTCTTTGATGTATCATCTGTGCTGTCATGAACTGGTACATGCCAAACGTTCGGATCATTTACGCAAAGCGGTTTTTCGGTTATTGCAGGGGATTTTCTGGTTTAACCCCCTGATGTGGATCTGTTATCCTTTTTACTTAAAAGATATGGAGTATTCCTGTGATGAACAGGCACTGAGGATCTCTGAAAAAGTGAAAAAAGAGGAGTACCTCCGGATGATGGTTATCTGCCAGACCCCGGCGGAGGAGGAAAAAGAGGAAGTCCAGATTCATTTACTGGAACAGGAAGCGAAACTGCTCCCTGGCCGGAAGCAGGCAGTGCAGGCGAGTATCTGCCGAAAAAACTGTCCTCCCGCCTTTTCTTTTCTTGCAGTTGCCGTAGTGCTGGCGTCAGGTATTGCCGGCTGGTTTGTCCGCAGTCCGCTGCTGCTTGCGGGTTCCAGGATTTCCTATGATGGAAAAACAGGAAAAAATATAGCGCGGATGGATGATTTTTATCGGAGCGTCAAAGAAGGAAAGGACGATGCGATAGAATTATCCGTCACAGAAAAAGGAGAAAACGTTAAATACAGCCTTGTTTTTCAAAATGGGAGTTTGCAGTGCAGGATTCAGGAGCCTTTCCAAAAAGCCGTTACTAATTCCTATTCCAGGATGACCAAAACACAACAGGATGGTAAGGTTTATTATACTTTGATTTCAGATACGCAGAAAAGGGAATTGCTGGCAGCGCCGGATGAAAGCGCGCGGGATTTGATTGAACAGAATTTGCAGCTGTTTGCAAAAAAGTTCAATACGATTCTGGACAGCAAAACCGGACAGATCAATGTGACCAATCTCCAGACAATTTATTCGGATTCTGTGGGAAACCCGATCCGGATCTCCTCGCAGGCCGCCTATCTGTATAATTATGGGGCGGTACAGCAGAATAAGGTCACAATGCTCAAAAATAACGAAGTACAAAGTGCGACGGCGTCCGCTGGGGATTTGCGCCTGGTACAGGATTTTATGGAAAATACGTTTGGGAGCATGGGAACCTATCAAAGGGAGTATGATGAGGTTGCTGCAAGTTATCTGTTTGAAGATCTGTTTGCTTTGTTTTTAACTTCCATGCAGGCTCAATATCTGCAAAATTCTAATATTACGGTTCAGTCGGATCAGAAAATAGGCAGTATTTCCTTTACCTTTAACGACTTGTTTGAGAAGGAACGCGCGCCAAGGCTTTTTGGAGAAGAAGTGCCGGGTATTGATCATGTTCGTCCGGAAGGAACGCTGCATACGGTTTTGGAAATAAAATTTGATACCTGTGAAAATATACAGACAATGACTCTCCGTCGGTATTGCGGGGAAAATGAAACCACGATGCATTTGCTGACATCCATTTATGATTTTTCCATGGTCGGGCAGGAAGTGGATTTATACAAACAGGTTGATCTGGAAAGCTTCAAACAGGCCAATATTCTTTTGGAACAGCTTGCGGAGCTTTCGCCTGCGACTATCTGGGTACAGGGGACGGTCGAGGGAACCGATCAGACTTATTTTTACTTTGACAGTCCGGAAAAAATCCTGCAATTTGTCCAGGCAATCTCTGATCTGGGGATGAACATCCGTGGGGATGGTTCTGTGACAGAAGGATCAAGCGCTTTAACTGTTTCACTTGGGGATATTACGTTCTATATTCCTCGTGATGAAAGACAGATTACGGTTGAATCCGGAGGAAACCGCGCGACATTTTCCACTCAGATTGTCGCATATCGGTATATTTGTAATTGGCTGGTGCAGAGTCTTCAGTAGGAAAGGGGGCGCAGAGGTGAAATTTAGAGCAAAAATAGAAGGTTGGAGCTATCTGCTCCTGGCTGTGGTCTGCTTAGAAGCTGTTTATTTTGGATATCAGGCCATTTCAGTAAAATCTGTTGGAGCAGGCATTCTCTGCGCAGGTTTTGCAGTTCTGCTGTTGCTGTGGTTTGTCCCCTATTGCTTTTTTACCTACTATCAATTGCGGGAGCAGGATTTGTATCTTCATATTGGTCTGATGCGAAAGCTTGTACTTCCCTATGAATATCTCCTCAGCGCAAAGCGGATACGGGGCGGAGTATATGCGATTAATCCGCTCGGTCTCTCCCGGTTTGAAATTCGCTACCGTCAGCAGGGAGGGGAAATTGGAGCCGTAATTATAACCCCGGAACATCCGGATGTATTTATCCGGGAATTGTTAAAAAAGAACCCCCATATCGATACAACAGATCTTCCTCCTCCGCAGCCGGGCAGCGGGGTGGACATTCCATTTCCTCCGATGGGAAAAAAACCATCGGAAAATGCGCCGGAAACCATGTCCAGGTTTCCGCATTCGGAAAAACAGAAAAAATAGACAAAAAGCGCAGGGGGATTTTGATATGTACCCAGGATTCTGGACACATTAAAAATTGAATTAGGTGCACAT
>CALDJI010000236.1 GCA_937901805.1 uncultured Clostridia bacterium
GGTTCCCCCGCTTTTCTTCCATCCGGAGTAGAGCCGGTCTTCTTTCCATAAACCACGTTGGAAGTGATGGTCAAAATGGACATCGTCGGTTTGCTTTCACGGTAGGTTTTCCGATTCTGGAGCTTCTTCATAAAGTTTTTGACAACTTCAATAGCGATTTCATCGACACGCGGATCGTTGTTGCCGAATTTCGGATAATCGCCTTCAATTTCAAAATCGGTAATCAGGCCGTTTTCCCCGCGGATTGGCTTGACCCTGGCATATTTAATGGCGGACAAGCTGTCTGCTACAACGGACAGGCCGGCGATTCCGCATGCAGAGGTCCTTATAATCTCCTCATCATGCAGCGCCATCTGGATTCTCTCATAACAATACTTATCGTGCATATAGTGGATGATATTGAGCGTATTGATATAGAGTTTTGCGAGCCAGTCGCAGATATGGTCAAAACGCGCCAGAACATCGTCGTAGTTGAGGTAGCCGTCGCCTACCGGTTCGGTAACAGGAGCAACCTGATCGTTATAGCGCTCGTCTTTTCCTCCGTTGAGCGCATAAAGCAGTGCTTTCGCAAGGTTTGCACGCGCGCCAAAGAACTGCATCTGCTTGCCAATGCGCATGGCGGAGACACAGCAGGCAATTCCATAGTCGTCGCCGAATTTTTCCCGCATCAGCTCGTCGTTCTCATACTGGATAGAGGAGGTCTCAATGGAAAGGCGCGCACAGAACTTCTTAAAGTTATCCGGCAGGCTTGGGCTCCACAAAATGGTCATATTCGGCTCCGGAGCAGGCCCCAGGTTTACCAGGGTATGCAGGAAACGATAGCTCATCTTGGTAACCATGTGGCGCCCGTCCAGGCACATACCGCCGATGGATTCCGTGATCCAAGTCGGATCTCCGGAGAACAGCTCGTCATAGGCCGGGGTGCGCAGGAAGCGCACCATGCGCAGTTTCATAACAAAGTGGTCGATAAACTCCTGAATCTGGCTTTCCGTGTAAACGCCGTTTTCCAGATCACGCTGTGCATAGATATCCAAAAATGTGGAGACGCGTCCTAAAGACATCGCCGCGCCGTTTTGCTCCTTCACCGCAGCAAGATAGGCAAAATACAGCCACTGGATTGCTTCCTTGGTATCCTTAGCAGGCTGGGAGATATCATAACCATAGCTTGCCGCCATCTCCTTGAGCTCTTCTAAAGCGCGGATCTGTTCGGAAGTTTCCTCCCTCTGGCGGATCAGCGGGCTGTTGAAGTAGTCCGCATCCATGCCTTGCAGAGCCTTTTTCTTCTGCTCAATCAGGAAATCCACACCATACAGCGGAACCCTGCGGTAATCGCCGATGATCCTGCCGCGCCCATAGGCATCCGGCAAGCCGGTAATAATCCCGTTATGGCGAGCTTTTTTCATCTCGTCCGTATAGACGTCGAACACGCCGTCATTGTGGGTTTTCCGATATTTGAAAATCTCTTCCACCTGGGGATCCATCTCTTTGCCATACGCTTTCAGAGAAGTGCGGACCATACGGATTCCGCCAAACGGCATAATGGCGCGTTTGAGAGGGGCGTCGGTCTGGAGCCCGACAATCGTTTCCTTCTCCTTGTCAATATAACCCGGCTTATGAGCGGTAATCGTTGAAATTGTGTGGTTGTCAATATCGAGGACGCCGCCCTTTGCATGCTCTTCGTCCATCAATGTACGGACTTCCTTCCACAGAGCCTGTGTACGGTCGGTTGGTCCTTCCAAAAAGGAATCATCCCCGTCATATGGGGTATAGTTGTCGACAATGAAATCCCTGACATTAATCTCATTATCATACTGACCATGTTTGAAATCCATTTCTTTTCCTCCCTAAACACATTAATTTTTTATGAAAATTGCGTTTTTACGCAAAATTTTCCAAAAAAGATTAAGGTTGCAAATACCCATTTCACACTCGTGTGAAATGGGTATACCTGTCTTGTCAATATCCTCTTTCCCCGGTAAGCGAATCATCATGTTCTACCCAGGACTGTACGTCAATCATCCGGTACTCATCGTGGGTATCACGGACAACCACCTGAGCAATCCCTGCGTTGATAATCATACGTTTGCACAATGCACAGGGATTTGCACCTTTGACCAATTCCTTCGTCTTATAGTCGCGTCCTACCAAAAACAGCGTGCTTCCAATCATATCGCTGCGGGAAGCTGCAATGATTGCGTTTTGCTCCGCATGAACAGAACGGCAAAGCTCATACCGCTCCCCCCGTGGAATATTGAGCTGTTCCCTGGTGCAATAACCCAGATCGCAGCAGTTCTTTCTTCCACGAGGCGCTCCTACATAGCCGGTAGAGATAATCTGATCGTTTTTGACAATGATTGCGCCAAAATTACGGCGAATACAGGTTCCCCTGTCGATGACTGCCTCAGCAATATCCAGGTAATAGTTCAGCTTGTCTCTCCTGCTCATAGATTCACTCCCTTTTCCACGAGATATAGTGTCCAGTGCATATGATTGATGAAAATTTAACAAAATACAGATACTATCTGTTTCTTTGTCTATCCCTATCATATTGTTTTTTTGACGTTTTCGCAACTGTTTTTTTGTATTTTTTCACCGATTTTTATGGTATAATCGCATTATTGGATATTTGTACAGGAACCAGGACTTAATTATACTTTTTTAGTGCATTTTTACATCAATTTTACAGAGAAGAAAGGAAAATAGTATGCCAAATCTTTCAAATCCCGCTGTCATCCGGGAAATTCTATCCCGGCACGGGTTTCATTTTTCCAAAGCCCTTGGGCAAAACTTTATCATTAACCCTTCTGTCTGTCCCAAAATGGCAGAAATGGCGGGGGTGGGTGTGATCGAAATCGGCACCGGGGTCGGGGTTTTGACGGCGGAACTTGCCTCCCGTGCAGATAAAGTAGTCGCCATTGAGCTGGACAAGCGCCTGCTCCCCGTTTTGGAAGAAACCTTGGCGGATTACCACAACATCAGGGTGATCAACGAAGACGTCCTGAAAGTTGATTTGCAAAGCGTGATTGACGAAGAATTTGCAGGGATGGACGTCATTGTGTGCGCGAATCTGCCCTATTATATCACTTCGCCCATCCTGATGGCGTTGCTTGAACAGCACCTCCCCATCCGTTCCATTACCGTCATGGTGCAAAAGGAAGCCGCACAGAGGATTACAGCGCTTCCGGGTACGCGGGCAGCCGGAGCAATCAGCCTTGCCGTACGGTACTACAGTGAGCCGCAGGTGCTGTTTTCTGTTTCACGCGGTTCTTTCCTTCCTGCGCCGGACGTAGATTCTGCGGTCATCCGTCTGGATTTGCTTGAGCATCCCCCCATTGAGATCCATGAGGAGAGCTGTTTTTTCAAAGTCGTGAAAGCTTCTTTTTCCCAACGGCGGAAAACTCTTTCCAACTCCCTGGCTTCCGGGCTGTCGATTCCAAAACAGCAAGCCGCCCAACTTTTGGAAACTGCTGGAATCCCGGCAAACGCAAGGGCAGAACAGCTGAGTATGGAACAGTTTGGCACCCTTGCCAACGCCTATTATGAAACTGACCGGAAATAAGGAGATATTCAACCCGCTTTTCTATAAAATGGCCTCTGGGAACAGAACGATCCTTAGTTTTCCCACGAATACCCCCAACGATTCTCCCGGATAAATTTGACAAACTAGTTTCTCCCTTTTATAATAACAGTTGTTCATCGGAGGGTGAACCATTCGGAGAAATGGGAACCGGATAAGATGCTGGCTGGGATGCCTGCTCTTATCCGGGTTTTGAAGCAATTGCAAAATTTTACACAGGGAAAGATTCTTTCTCCTTTGATTCGTTTCGCCTTGCCCGTTCTGGCAACCCTGTTTTTGCAGACCATGTACGGGGCAGTAGACATGATGGCAGTCGGGCAGTTCGCCACTGCCGCAGATGTATCCGCCGTTTCTACAGGAAGCTGGCTGATGCAGCTGGTGACCTCCTTTGTCGTTGGGATTGCCATGGGCACCACCATCCTGTTAGGGCGGCAGATTGGAGAGGGAAAACCGCAAGAGGCCGGAAAAATTATCGGCGCGAGTATCACATTGTTTGCTATCATCGGTGTTACCATTACGGTCATAATGGAAGCGTTTTCCGTCCCGATTTCCAAAATCATGCAGACGCCTGCCGAGGCGTTTGACGCGACCATTGAATACCTGCGCATTTGCAGCGGGGGTTCCCTGTTTATTGTAGCTTATAATGTACTGGGCAGTATTTTCCGCGGAATCGGCAATTCCAGAATGCCGCTGATGACCGTCTCCATCGCCTGCGTCTGCAACATTGCCGGGGATTATCTTCTGGTCGGCGTCTTCCATATGGCGACTGCGGGGGCCGCCGTTGCGACGGTAGCCGCCCAAGCCATCAGCGTACTCATCTCCCTGCTGATTATACGGCGTCAGCAGCTTCCGTTTTCCTTCCACAGAAAAGACATTACATTTGATATCAAACGCATGGGTCACATTTTCCGGCTTGGCTTTCCCATCGCTTTCCAGGATCTTCTGGTCAGTATTTCCTTTTTGGCCATTACTGCAATCGTCAACACTCTAGGTGTGATCGCCTCTGCCGGCGTTGGCATCGCAGAAAAACTCTGTGGGTTCATCATGCTGGTTCCTTCCGCCTTCAACCAGCCCATGGCGACTTTTGTTTCCCACAATATCGGCGCACAAAGACCGGAGAGAGTAAACCGCGCGCTGGCTTATGGAATCGGGACGTCTTTTGGCATAGGCATTCTGATGGCTTATTTTTCCTATTTCCACGGCGATCTGCTTGCGGGGATTTTTGCCAGGGATCCCGAGGTCATTGCCGCCGCCGCGGAGTACCTGAAAGCCTATGCGATTGACTGTCTGCTGGTTTCTTTCCTGTTTTGTATGATCGGGTATTTTAACGGCTGTGGAAAAACGCTGTTTGTTATGATCCAGGGAATCATTGGCGCCTTTGGAATCCGGATCCCGGTTTCTCTGGCTATGAGCAAGCTGGTACCTGTTTCTCTGTTCCAGGTGGGACTGGCAACCCCCTGTTCCTCTCTGGTGCAGATTTTACTGTGCGCGGGATTTTATCTGTTCCTCTCCAAACGGATGCAAGCGGCGAAACATCAGACAAAATCATCTGTTTTGTAAAAAAAGCGTGCGGAAAGCCGATTACTTTCCGCACGCTTTGTTCAATGCCTTTTCCTCTGAAACACAAGCACGAATCAGTCCCAGTCCTGGCAAACAAAATGTTGTACCCCACTGTGCATGTTCTTCAAGTATGCAGCAGCACCTTCCGGATAAACCTTTATCTGCTGGAGGTTTTCCATTGGAACCCAATGAAATTCGAGTTCAAAATCCCGTCCCTGTAAGTGCTCTTGCGCCAAGAACATGCCCTGTCTGGGAGTATGGCTGTCCGTAATGGAAATCAAATAATACAAGCAAATCTGCTGGCAGGGCTTCTTACCCCAGGGAAAGAAAATCTCGCCAACCCACTGCAGCGGCCCAACAGAAATTTCCGCTCCGATTTCTTCATGGAACTCGCGAACCAGCGTCTGTTCATGGGTTTCTCCATAGGACACATGTCCGCCCGGAAAAGAAAACCCTGTATCGTTGGTCGGCTTTTGCAGGAGTATCTTGCCGTTATGGATGCATATTCCAGCTACACGATAGGAAAACACAAACTCCGGCGTCTCGAACAACAAATCCGGCATAAAAATTCCTCCCTTGTCCTGTGATTTCTCTATGTTACCATATCCTCAAATGACGTCCATAGTTCTATTGAAAAGAGCAGACAAAACAGCGGACAGGAGAGCCTGCCCGCCGCATAATCAAAATCCATCTTATACCTTTCTCTTCTTGGAAATTACCAAAAGCGGTTTTGCAATCGCCACAACCAATACGCCGGTCACAATTGCCTCCAACACGCCATTGACTGCAATGGTTGTTCCAATGATCCCCCACAGGGCTGCTGGAAGCACGCCGTTTGCATTTGCATAGGGTTGCATAAAGAACAGCAGGATACAGCCCATGACAAGTATGGTATTCACCATTGCTCCAACCACGCCGGCAAGCCCGCAGGCGAAGAACTGGCGCTTATCCTTTTTAGCCACCGCCCGATATACATAGGCGGAAATGACACCGATGAGAATCCGCGGAACAAAACAGGTAATCACAGCGCCCACCGCATAGAGAGCTGTCTGCATAGGTCCGGCCGCAATTTGAGAACTGTAGAATGGGCTGAATACAAAGGCTGTCGGCGTACCATAAATGGTAAACCAGAGCATACTGCACAAACCGAAAACCCCGCCGAGCAAACCGCCGGCCTTAGGCCCCATCAGGATTGCCCCGACAACAACGGGGAACTGTACGATGGTTGCGACAATCGGGCCGCCAAGCGGAATTGAGCCGAGCGGCGTAAATGCTAAAACGGCGATAATGGCGGACAAAATCGCGAGCTGCGTCAATGTCCTGATGTGTGACATACTGCTTGTTTGATGATTCATGGGGTAATACCTCCTCGCTGCCGCTCCATCCCCTGTGGATGCGACGCATTTCATTTTATCTAAAAACAAAACCCTTTGTTTTCGAAACTGAAAAACCGCGGGATAAAACTGCGGATAGTTCATACCCTTCTTGGTATTGGACTTCCCCGTTTCTTCCCCATTTTTCATGTTTGTAGGAAACCGGAGAGTTTCGTTTTTCAGCAAGTTAAAATACTTGTCATTGGATCTGCATATCGTTTTCCAATACGGATGCCAATTCCTCTCCATAAATCTCAGAGAAATTTTTCAGCGCCCTGCGAAGAATAACTGGTGCAAGCTGCGGAGCCAGCTCCTGAAGTACGGTTGCACAGGTTTTACAAAAATCCTCAATCATCGCTTTCCAGCTCATTCGGCCCGCTCCATGCACCCGTTGGATGGCCGTTTCCTGAGTCTGTGCATCATATCCGGCATCCAGCCAGATAAATTCGCAGCAGGAATCTCCCTGGGACAGTCTTTTGGGAATATGAAGCTCCAATCCTCCGCCAAACCCTTCGGCCAATGACATATCAATCCATTCACAATAGTATTTCCCAAATTCTGTCAATCCATAGCGCTGCCATGCCTCCTGCCACGGACAGCGAGTTACGCGCACGCGGTAATCCGGCTGTTCCGATATCACAGTGCTGACGCTCGCACCCGGTTCACAATCCCACTGGCGGTAAGCATTATAGGTATGGATATCCAGATTATTCCCAGAAGTAACCGCCTGTTTTGCCATTTTAGCCCCCCGGGCAAATCCATACCGTTTCATACACTGCTCAATCAGATATTCCGCATTATTCGGGGCAATCTGCATAATCGCCTGATTCGTGCATCCGATTATCACAGCATGGTGCTCTACATTCAGGGCATCCTCCGCTTTCGGAGTTTCCGCGGCATCAAAATAAGAACAAAATAAACTCGCCAGAATTTTCATCCCGGTATACATGCTTTGGGGTTCCAGATATTCGCAGCGCGTATGTGCTCCGCCCCCCTGATAAGCGCCAAAACAGATGGACGGTATATTCTGACTGAGAGGCAGATTGGCATCTGTACTTGACGCATAAAAATCCGGTACTACGCCATGTGCCTTTGCAGCAGCCAAAATCTTTTCCTCCAGATGGTTCCTGACCGTAAGCTGCGCACAGGGACGCTGCCCGATAAGCTCCGCCTGCACCTCTATACCGACTTCTTCTGTTTGCCGGATACAGCGTTCAAAATACTCTGTCATCTGTTCCAGGCATTCCTTCTTTTCAGAGCGCATTTCAAACAGCATGCTGCATTCCTGCGCGATCGCATTGACAGAAGTCCCTCC
>CALDJI010000237.1 GCA_937901805.1 uncultured Clostridia bacterium
ATCTCTGACGGGAGAACACCCAGTCGCGCAGTTTAAAGTTGACCTTTGGACGTCCCTTCCCGCTCTCTTCCAGGAAAGCGGTAATCTTCTTCTTTGCCTCTTCTACCGTCAGCCCGTCCAAAATTCCGGAATTAACCATAATACCGGTTTCACAGTCGGTAAAGGCCTCTTTGGTGACATCTCCGCCCTGAACCACCTCGATAATTGGCAGGTCAAACGCCTTGGCAAAGTCATACTCGCGGGTATCGTGCGCCGGGACAGCCATAATTGCGCCGGTGCCGTAAGTCATCAGGACATAGTCGGAGATAAAGATGGGGATCTCCTTGCCGGTCACAGGGTTGATTCCATTGACCCCTTCTACCCGGACGCCGGTTTTGTCTTTGACAATCTCGGTACGCTCGAAGTCAGATTTCCTTGCCGCCTGTTCCTGATAAACACGGATAGCATCCAGATTCCCGATTTTATCCGCCCATTTTTCAATATAGGGGTGCTCCGGTGAAATAACCATATAAGTTGCGCCGTACAGCGTATCCGGGCGGGTAGTGTAGACGGTCAGCAGATCGCCCGCCGTCGTCCCAAAATCCACTTCCGCGCCGGTGGATCGGCCAATCCAGTTTTTCTGAGAGGTCTTGACGCGGTCGATATAATCAACTGTATCCAGATCATCGAGCAGGCGCTGCGCATATTCGGTGATTTTGAGCATCCACTGGCTTTTCACTTTATGGACAACATCCCCGCCGCAGCGTTCACATTTGCCGCCGACAACCTCTTCATTTGCCAAGACGACTTTACAGGAAGTGCACCAGTTAACGCTCATTTCTTTTTTATAGGCAAGGCCATGTTTGTAAAGCTGGAGGAAAATCCACTGGGTCCATTTATAATAATCGGGATCCGTAGTGTTGATTTCCCTGTCCCAGTCAAAGGAAAGCCCCAGGGATTTCAGCTGATCTTTAAAACGGGCAATATTGTTTTTCGTTACGATTGCCGGATGGATTTTATTTTTGATGGCAAAGTTTTCCGTCGGCAGACCGAAAGCGTCCCATCCCATCGGGAACAGGACGTTATAACATTGCAGGCGGCGTTTTCTGGCAACGATATCTAGCGCCGTATACGGACGCGGATGGCCGACATGCAGCCCATTGCCGGATGGATATGGGAATTCCACCAGCGCATAGTATTTCGGCAGAGAAAAGTCATTTTTCGCCGCAAAGGTCTTGTTTTCATCCCAGATGTCCTGCCATTTTTTCTCAATCTCAGTAAAATTGTATTTCACGTCTAATCCTCCTCAGAGCCTAACAATTGCCGGATATCCAGCTTTTCCCCGTCCGACCACAGGCGATCCAGCGAATAGAATTCCCTCGCCTCTTTATAAAACACATGGACGACAAGTTCTCCATAATCCAGGACAATCCAGGAAGCGGAGCCATATCCTTCCACATGGTTTGGCCGTACTCCCAAAAGTTCCAGCTGATATTCCACTTCATCTGCAAGCGTTTTTACCTGGGTGGTGTTATTTGCGCTTGCAATGACAAAATAGTCCGCAAGGATGGTCAGATTCTGTACCCGGATGGCCTGAATATCCTCACCCTTTTTGGAGTCAAGCGCTCTTACCGCAATTTTTGCTTTTTCAGCCGACGTCATGAAATCGATCACACTCCTCAAATCTATGGACGAAAGGCACGGAATGCCTCAAGTTTTTTACTGACTATTTCATTATATGCCCGAACCGTGTCCAAATGAACCGGACGGCGGCGCTGGGACAAATCCTGGATAGTAAAGGCAAGTCCTTCTTCCACAACCGCGTCGAGATTGTTCCTTGCCAGTTCCTGCAATTCCCCTGCTCCGGGATATTCCCGGTCGTCAGAGGTCAGATCCGCAGTAAACAGAATTTTTTCC